>NZ_CP137761.1:2733000-3036666 GCF_033449965.1 Bacillus sp. T3 | reverse complement strand
GGGGCACAAGCGGGGTTAGGTTACTTTAGCAGAAGAATGATGACTCAATTTGATGGAGCAGGTGTGTTTGCTCCAATAGTCCTGTTGTCATTGATGGGAATTGTTTTATTTTTACTAGTGAGCATCTTTGAAAAAAGATCATTAAAATGGAGGAAATAATCATGAAAAAATGGATAACAGCTAGTATTTGCTTGATAATGGTTTTAATGTTAGCCGCTTGTGGAGGAAAGAAAGAAGAAGCAAGTACCAATGGGAATGAGAAGGATTTATCAGAAGTAAGCGTGATGTTAGATTGGTATCCGAATGCAGTACATAGCTTCCTATATGTTGCAGAGGAGAAAGGTTATTTCAAAGAAGAAGGTATAAAAGTTAACATTCAATACCCTGCTAATCCAACGGATCCACTAAATTTAGCAGCAGCTGGAAAAGTCACGATCGGCTTATACTATCAACCCGATGTCATTATGGCTCGAGCAAATGAAAATGTGCCGGTTAAAGCAATTGGAGCCATTGTTCGCTCACCTTTAAATCACACGGTTGTGTTAGAAGATAGTTCGATAAATTCACCAAAGGATTTAGAAGGAAAAACGGTGGATATTCTGGGATCCCTCTTAACGAAGCCATTTTATCGACAATCGTAAAGCAAGACGGTGGGGATCCGGAAAAAGTAAAATTAGTTGATGTAGGTTTTGAGCTCGTTTCTTCATTAGCAACGAAAAAAACAGATGCTGTGATTGGGGCATATGTAAATCACGAGGTTCCAATATTAAAGGATAAAGGAAACGATGTTCGTTATTTTGATCCGACAAAATATGGTGTACCTAGTTATTATGAATTGGTTGCTGTCACTGGTGATCAGACTTGGGGAAAAGATCAGGACAAGATCAAAGCTTTTTGGCGAGCGGCATCAAAAGGCTATGAATTTATGAAGCAAAATCCGGATGAAGCGTTGGACATTTTATTAAAGCATCAAGATGAAGCAAATTACCCGCTTGATGAAAAAATCGAAAAAGAAAGCATAAATATTTTGCTACCAAAAATGGGGACAGAGGAAGAATTTGGTAGTCAGGCAAAAAATTCATGGCAAGAAACGGCGCAATGGTTAAAAGAATCTGGTTTGATTAAGGATACGCCAAAAGTCGATGACATGTTTGTGGATTTACAAGAATAATAGTATAAGAAGAAAAGCCACTTCGTCTAAGGAGGGGTCAACGTGGATGATCGTACATTTAGGAGTGCAATGGGGAAATTTGCAACGGGAGTTACGGTGATTACGACTGAGCTAGACGGAACTGTGCATGGTATGACTGCGAATGCCTTCATGTCTGTATCCTTAAAGCCGATGCTTGTTGTCGTGTCAATTGGAGAAAGAGCACAAATGCTTGAAAAAATTCGCAGTAGTAAAAAATTTGCGGTGAACATCCTTGCGCGGGGCCAGCAAGAATTGTCAATGTTATTTGCAGGTCAAACAAAAGAGAAGCGGGATGTGTCATTTGCACGCCTAGGTGATGTCCCTGTTATCGACGGGGCGCTAGCTAATGTAACTTGCGTAGTTGTAAATGAGCATGTCGAGGGAGACCATACTCTGTTTATCGGCAAGGTTGTTGATATGAAAGTGGAAGACGGAGAACCGTTGCTGTATTTTAACGGACAATATCGGTGATATGGAGGGAAAGGCGAAAATGCCTTTCCCTTTTAATATTATTCTTAATCTTTTTCATCATGTGTTGGGTGGGCACCAGGGTATTGCCGAGGCAGATCTTGGTGAAGATTCCGGTTTTCGTATGTGAAATTACTGTAATACTGCTGTCCATCCTGCCACGGGGTACTTTTATTCTCAACAGGTTCATCCGTACCAATTGGAGATCCGTAGGGACCTTCTGGAAATTCCTCGGCTGCTAGAAATTCTTTTTGTTTCTCAATATTTTTTGAATTTGTGTTGTTATAGTTCTTGCCCATAATCCCTTACCTCCAGTTAAAAAGTTGATAAGCTATCATCCATGCGCTACGAAATAAACTTTGCTAATATATACTTAGCCTTCCACCATTTTGTATGAATATGTAAAACATAATGGAGCTATTTAGTCGGTAACATGAAAAAAAATTCGATTGAGAAAGCAGTGATATGATTGTGCTTAATTCTTTTTGCCTATAAAGTTCATCCTACGTTTAAGTTAGTCGTTGCGGCAAACAGAGATGAGGAATATACACGGCCGACTGCAGCCGTGCATTTTTGGGAGGATTATCCTGAAATTCTTGCAGGTCGCGATTTGAAGCTTATGGGTACTTGGATGGGGGTTACAAAAACTGGTCGGTTTGCAGCGTTAACGAACTATCGAAATCCAAATGAAAACACTTCAGGAAAACGAACCCGAGGAGAGTTAGTTGGTGATTTTCTTAAGGGGAAACAACATCCTGAGGAATATTTGCAGATAGTGAAAGGCAATAAGGAGGACTATCCTGGCTTTAACATAATTGTGGGTGATGTCAATCAATTGTTTTATTATTCTAATATTGAGAATGAAATTAGGGAATTATTGCCGGGGATTTATGGATTGAGCAACCATTTACTTAATACACAATGGCCAAAAGTTTCAAAAGGAATGAATGGGCTAGAAAAAATTATAAGTGAAGAGTCAGAGGAAATGGATGAGAGACTCTTGACCCTTTTGCAAAATATCGACCAACCGCAAGATGAAGAACTGCCGAATACAGGTGTATCACTAGAATGGGAGCGCATTCTTTCGCCTTTGTTTATAAAAAGTGAAGGATATGGGACAAGAAGTTCAACAGTATTAAAAATGACTGATAACAAATTTTTATTAACAGAAAAAGTCTATTCCAACGAGAACTTAACTAGTCAGGAGCAATATTTTTCAATTGACCAATAAAAAACAACCGCTGTTTGTGGCGGTTGTTTTCATAAATATTTAGTTTAGAATATTAAACTGTTTGTAATGCTGCATCATATTCGGCCGTTAGATTATCGATAATTGTTTGCACTGGCAGAATATCGTGAATTTCAGTCACTCTTGAACCTGCAAATACAAGACCGTTCTCTACGTCTCCACCAACAGAAGTAAGCAGTGAATCTAATGTACAAAAGCGATGTGAGCAGCTTTTTAGACAATCAATGCATTTCTTAACGCGGACTTTTTTGTTATCGCTAATCGCGTCGGTAAATTGATTGATGAGTGCCCGTCCTTGATAGCCAACCGTTGTTTTAACTAGAACGATATCATCTTCAGAGGCATCAACGTATCGTTGCTTGAAGACTTGTGGTGCATCACATTCAACAGATGCCACAAATCTTGTCCCCATTTGCACACCAGAAGCACCCATATCAAGAGCTTTTTTAATATCAGCACCTGTTAAGATCCCTCCAGCAGCAATGACGGGAATGGAAACCGCTTCTACTACTTCTGGAAGAATGTCAAACATTGGACGGTCAGTTCCTAAGTGCCCACCTGCTTCAAAACCTTCGACGACTACAGCTGCAGCACCAAGTCTTTCCGAAATACGTGCAAGCTTACCTGATGAAACAATCGAAAGTACAGGAATACCTGCTTCTCTTCCCCAAGCATACATATCTCGAGAAATACCAGCACCTGAAATGATAAAATCGACCTTTTCTTCTATCGCTGCTTTCATTTTTTCAGCAAAATCATTCATTGCAAATAATACGTTTACACCAATATAGCCTTTATCTTTAATAAGCTCTTTAGCCCGGCGAATGTGGAATCGCATATCTTCAACTGAAATACCAGTTCCTGAAATAATGCCGATTCCTCCAGCATTTGCAACGGCAGAGGATAGTCCGCTTAATGAAATTCCAATACCCATTCCGCCTTGCATAATCGGAACTTTTGGCGTCATATGTCCTATTTTTAGCTGTGGAAAGTTCAACATAATACCCCTTTTCAAAATAAATAAATAAATTTGAATCCTGTTTAACAATAGTACATTTATTTTCTTAATGATATAGCAATTGTTACCAGGTCATAAAAGTTGGTAACATATTCATTATACCACAAATCGAATTATATTTCTTTTTGTCGAAAAATAAAATTGTGATGGAATTATGTTTATTTTGAAAGCGATTACGTTGTTAAATAGATTTCTAGTAAAGTTGAACTACTTCTATATATCTCGTTTTGAGAACAATTCTATCGAAATTATATATTGTTAATATAAATTTTAACAGATAGTATATGTTTATGAAAATAATTTGGAGAAATATAGTGAAACGGGGAGAAATAATGTCGAATAATCAATTTCCATTAGCACAAGGTCTCTACCGTCCAGAGTTCGAACACGATGCATGTGGAATCGGCTTATACGCGAATCTTAAAGGAAACGCTTCGCATGAAATAGTGAAACAAGGGCTTCAAATGCTTTGTAAACTCGACCATCGTGGTGGCCAGGGGAGTGACCCACTAACTGGAGACGGTGCTGGAATTATGGTGCAAATTCCAGATGCATATTTTAAAAATGAATGTCCGGAGCTAAATTTACCTGCAAAGGGACGCTACGGTGTCGGAATGATTTTTTTTACCAATGATGATCAATCAAGGAATGAAATAGAAGATTATATTAATAATCTTGTAGTGTTTGAAGGACAAACATTACTAGGGTGGAGAACTGTGCCTGTAAATGTCGAAAAATTAGGAAAAGTAGGAAAGGAAAGTAAACCTTTTATTCGACAGGTGTTTATCGGTGCCAACTCTGACTTAACGGATGATCTTGCTTTTGAACGTAAGCTATATATCATCCGAAAACAAGTAGAATTTTTTGCTCAAGAAAGAGAAGCGCGTTTTTATTTTGCAAGCCTTTCTTCGCAAACGATCGTATATAAAGGATTGTTAACTCCTGAACAAGTGGATGCATTTTATCTTGACTTGCAGAATGAATCGTTTGTATCGGCTTTTGCATTAGTTCATTCGCGCTTTAGTACAAACACATTCCCAAGCTGGGAACGAGCACATCCAAATCGTTATTTGATTCACAATGGTGAAATCAATACATTACGCGGCAATATAAACTGGATGAATGCCCGTGAACAGCAATTTGTATCTGAAGCATTCGGAAATGACTTACATAAAGTCCTTCCGGTATTGGATACAACTGGTAGTGATTCATCCATGCTTGATAATGCTTTTGAATTTTTCGTTTTAGCTGGACGGTCACCGGCCCACACAGCGATGATGTTAATTCCAGAACCATGGACTGAAAACCCGCACATTTCAGATGAAAAGCGTGCATTTTATCAATATCATAGCTCATTAATGGAGCCATGGGATGGCCCAACTGCGATTTCGTTTACAAACGGGAAACAAATTGGAGCGATTTTAGATCGTAATGGTTTACGACCTGCACGCTACTATGTCACGAAAGATGATTATATTATTCTTTCATCAGAGGTAGGCGTGATTGATGTTGAGGATGATAATGTTTTATATAAAGAAAGATTAAGTCCTGGGAAAATGCTATTAATCGACTTAGAGCAAGGAAGAATTATTTCGGATGAGGAAATAAAGTCGGAAATGGCTCAGGCTCAACCCTATCAGCAATGGCTTGATGGGCACCTTGTGAAATTAAGTGACTCAATCCAAGAAACCGAACTTGAGCCACTATTGGATCTTCGTGTGCGTAAAAAGGCGTTTGGTTACACTCATGAGGACATCAATAAATATTTAATTCCAGTCGTAACAGAAGGAAAGGATCCACTTGGATCGATGGGGACCGATACCCCTTTAGCAGTTTTATCGGATCGTCCACAATCCTTATTTAATTACTTTAAACAATCATTTGCCCAAGTAACGAACCCGCCAATTGATGCGATTCGAGAGCACATTGTTACATCTACGATGACTTTACTTGGAGCTGAGGGAAATCTTCTTCATCCGAACGCAGAAAATGCGCGCCGAATTGAACTTGATACGTTCGTATTGTCTAATGATCAGCTCCAGCAACTAAAAACAGGAGTACCTTCTGATTTTACAAGCCATATTTTAGAAAGCTTGTTTACTGATGATTTGGGTGCTCGTTTAGAAGAAATTTGTGAGGAAGCTGAGCAAGCAATTACGCAAGGAACGAAGCTCCTTATTTTATCTGATCGGAATATGACGGAGGAAAAAGCGGCAATACCAGTTTTACTGGCTGCAAGTGCGTTACATCAGCATCTTGTTCGCCGAGGCAGTCGAACTGAGGTTAGTATTATTGTTGAATCAGGAGAAACGAGAGAGGTTCATCACTTTGCTGCATTACTTGGCTATGGCGTTGATGCTATTAATCCTTATCTTGTGTTTGAAACGTTTAAAAAGTCCATCGCTGATGGAGTTTTGGCGTTAAATTATCCACAAGCCGTTGAAAAATATATAAAGGCCGTAACAGAGGGTGTTGTTAAGGTCATGTCCAAAATGGGTATTTCGACGGTACAAAGCTATCGTGGAGCCCAAATCTTTGAAGCCGTAGGCCTAGGTGCTAATCTAATTGAACAATATTTTAGCGGTACAGCATCACAACTTGGTGGAATTGAATTGGATATTGTCTCTAAAGAAGCGTTGTTACGTCATCAAGAAGCATATGCAGATACTATTGATGATACGCTCGATTCAGGTAGTGATTTTCAGTGGAGAAAAAATGGAGAACACCATGCATTTAATCCTAAAACCATTCATACATTACAGCTGTCAACACGTAAAAATGATTACGAGTTATACAAGCAGTTTTCTGTGGCTGCGAATGAAGAGCGTATGGGCTTTTTGCGAAATTTGTTCTCTTTTGATGAAGAGCGTCAAGCTATATCGATTGATGAAGTTGAGTCCGTCGAATCCATTGTGCGCCGCTTTAAAACAGGGGCGATGTCATTTGGTTCTTTAAGCCAAGAAGCTCACGAAGCATTAGCGATTGCCATGAATCGTCTTGGAGCGAAAAGCAACAGCGGTGAAGGTGGAGAAAATCCTGCTCGCTACATTCCAGATGCCAATGGTGATTCTCGCCGCAGTGCGATCAAGCAGATTGCCTCTGGCCGGTTTGGGGTTAAGAGCCACTATCTAGTTAATGCTGATGAGCTTCAAATTAAGATGGCTCAAGGAGCTAAGCCTGGAGAGGGTGGTCAGCTTCCAGGGAACAAGGTATATCCTTGGGTCGCAGAGGTTCGTGGTTCGACACCGGGAGTTGGTTTAATTTCACCACCACCGCATCATGATATTTATTCAATTGAGGATTTGGCTCAATTGATTCACGATATGAAAAATGCTAATCGTGATGCACGTATTAGTGTAAAGCTTGTGTCAAAAGCAGGCGTTGGAACGATCGCAGCGGGTGTGGCAAAAGGAGCGGCTGATGTCATCGTTATCAGTGGTTATGATGGTGGAACAGGTGCCTCACCAAAGACAAGTATTAAACATACAGGACTTCCATGGGAGCTTGGCTTAGCAGAAGCTCATCAAACCTTGATGTTAAATAGCTTGCGTGACCGTGTTGTTCTAGAAACGGACGGTAAATTAATGACCGGCCGTGATGTCGTTATGGCAGCATTACTAGGTGCAGAGGAGTTCGGTTTTGCAACAGCACCACTTGTAGTACTTGGCTGTGTCATGATGCGTGCCTGTCATTTGGATACCTGTCCAGTTGGAGTAGCCACACAAAATCCGGAATTGCGCAGAAAATTTGCGGGTGATCCAGATTATATTGTGAATTACTTTATGTTTGTTGCTCAAGAAGTTCGTGAGATGATGGCAACGCTTGGCTTCCGATCTGTTGAGGAAATGGTCGGGCGTACCGATGTGCTAAAAGTGAGTGAACGAGCACAAAACCATTGGAAAGCTCAGCATCTGGATTTAAAAGCACTGTTACATCAGACAGAAGGTCCTCGTACATTCAGTACGCCGCAGGATCATAAAATTGAAAAATCCTTAGATATGCGAAAGATTTTGCCTGCCGTGAAAGAAGCATTAGAAAGTGGCGCAAAAATCGATGAAAGCTTTACGATTAAAAATATTGATCGTGTCGTTGGAACAATTGTTGGTAGCGAAATCTCGAAAAAGTATGGCGAAGAAGGATTACCAGAAGATACGATTAGCCTTCGCTTTACAGGCTCTGCTGGTCAAAGCTTTGGTGCGTTTATCCCGAATGGCATGACGATGTACTTAACCTGGTGACGCAAATGATTATGTTGGCAAGGGACTTTCTGGTGGAAAAATTATCGTTTCTGCTCCAGAAGAATTATCGCTCGATTCTGCAGAAAACGTAATTGCTGGAAATATTGCCTTATATGGGGCAACGAGTGGAGAAGCATTTATTAATGGTCGAGCTGGCGAGCGCTTCTGTGTTCGTAATAGTGGCGGAGATGCTGTAGTGGAAGGTCTAGGAGATCACGGCTGTGAATATATGACAGGAGGCCGTGTCGTCGTGCTGGGTGCAATTGGTAAAAACTTCGGTGCCGGCATGTCTGGTGGTATTGCTTACTTGCTTACAGATAATCACGAAGAAACAAAAGCACTGTGCAATGATGAAATGATCGATTTTGAGACACTTACTGATATAAATGAGATAAATGCTGTAAAGCAATTAGTCCTGAAGCATCATCAATATCCGGAAGCCCACTTGCCGATTACGTGTTAAATAATTGGTCTGGCAATGTTGGAAGGTTTTTAAAAGTCATTCCAAAGGACTACAGACGAATGATGGCGCAAATTGAACAACAACAGGCAATTGGCTTATCTGACGAAGAGGCCGTTATGAAAGCATTTGAAGCGAATGTTAAGCAACAAAAAGCACCTTCTGTTGAAAAAGAATTACTTGAAGCAGGTAGTAAATAAGAAAGGAGAGAGGAAAATGGGAAAAGCAACTGGATTTTTAGAATATGCTCGTGAAGAAGCGAAGGAACGAAATCCGAAAACGCGTCTTGCCGATTGGAATGAATATTCTACCCCTTTCTCCGATGAAACATTAATGAGACAAGGAGCACGCTGCATGGATTGCGGGACTCCTTTCTGTCATATGGGTATGGAGATAAAAGGTTTAACGTCAGGCTGTCCGATCCACAATTTGATTCCGGAATGGAATGATTTAGTTTACCAAGGAAGATGGCAAGAGGCGTTGGACCGCTTACTTAAAACGAATAATTTTCCGGAGTTCACTGGACGTGTTTGTCCAGCTCCATGTGAAGGATCCTGTACTGTAAATCTCACTGATGAGCCTGCTGTTGCGATTAAGAATATCGAGCGAGCTATTATTGATAAAGGGTTTGCGGAAGGTTGGGTAAAACCAAGAATTCCAGCAGTACGTACAGGTAAAAAGGTTGCCGTTATCGGATCAGGACCAGCAGGGTTAGCAGCTGCTGATCAATTAAATCAAGCAGGTCACCGTGTCACGGTATTTGAGAAGGACGATCGTGCAGGTGGCTTGCTCATGTACGGAATCCCTAATATGAAACTTGAAAAAGATGTCGTGGAGCGTCGTGTTAATCTGTTAGCGCAAGAGGAAATTGAATTCGTCACAAACACAGAGGTTGGCAAGGACATTACTGCTGCTGAGCTTCAAGCACAGTATGATTCAGTAATCATTGCAATTGGTGCACAAAAGCAAAGGGATCTTGTCTTGGAAGGTCGCAACGCTAATGGTATCCATTTTGCAATGGACTATTTAACCCAAACAACGAAAAGCTTATTAGATTCCAATTATGCTGATGGTGGTTTGATTGACGCAGCCGGTAAGGATGTCATTGTCATTGGTGGCGGTGATACTGGTGCTGACTGCATGGCGACAGCTCTTCGCCAAGGCTGCAACAGCGTCGTGCAATTTGGTAAGCATCCAAAGCTTCCCGGCTCACGTGATGCAGACAATATGTGGCCTGAACAGCCTCAGGTCTTTACAATTGATTACGCACATAAGGAAGCTGAAGCTACTTTCGGTGGCGATCCACGCCAATATTGTATTCAAACAAAGAAAATCGTTGCTGATGAACTGGGTCAAGTTAAAGAATTACACACAATTCAAATGGAAAAAACCGTTGATGAGAACGGAAATGTACTCTTTAACGAAATACCAGGGACGGAAAAAGTATGGCCAGCGCAGC
Organism: Bacillus sp. T3; assembly: GCF_033449965.1. Taxonomy (NCBI): domain Bacteria; kingdom Bacillati; phylum Bacillota; class Bacilli; order Caryophanales; family Bacillaceae; genus Bacillus; species Bacillus sp. T3. The sequence continues at coordinate 3,026,582 of NZ_CP137761.1, read as the reverse complement.
TTGTATTGATTGCGATTGGTTTTGAAGGACCAGAACAAGGGCTGCTTACTCAGTTTGCATTAGAAACAGTAAACTGCAAAGTAAAAGCAGAATATGGGGAATTTACTACGAATGTAGAAGGTGTGTTTGCAGCTGGCGATGTCAGACGCGGCCAAAGCTTAATTGTCTGGGCGATTAACGAAGGCCGTGAAGTAGCACGCGAGGTTGACCGTTACTTGATGGGCAGCTCAAATTTGCCGTAAATATTGGGGTATTAATCATATAAGAATCGGGAATGGCGTGTGCAATTATGTTTGCACACGTCATTTTATATTGGCTTTAATTGTGGTTTACTGATTTAGTAAAAATTATGTGAGAGGATAGTTTTTTTTATCGATAGATAATATGATAGGTAAATAGGTTTGGTCAATTAAAGAGGTGTTATAGTATGAAATTAATATTTGTTATGTTAGGTGGATTTTTTGGTGCAATTTGCCGGTTTGCATTAGGAGAATGGTTAAATGCTGATAATGGATTTCCTATTGGTACGTTAATCATTAATATACTTGGGTGCTTTTTTCTCGGCTGGTTTCTAACCTTTGGTAGCATCAAGAAAAAGGTTAATCCGGAATTAACCCTGTTAATTGGAACGGGTTTCACCGGGGCTTTTACAACTTTTTCAACCTTTTCTGTTGAGACGTTACGATTACTCCAAAAGGATTTTATTTTTCAAGCAGTAATCTATGTGCTATTATCCATTTTTGTTGGTTTAGGTATGAGTTATATTGGCTGGAGAATTGCAAAATCCAGAAGACATGAAGGCGGTACAGTATGATTTGGTTAATCGGATTTGGTGGCTCATTAGGGGCAGCTACAAGATACTTATTAGGTGGCTACATCAATAATAAAAATAGTAAATGGAGTCCTTTTCCACTTGGAACATGGATTATAAATATTACCGGTTCCTTTATTCTTGGATTGTTAGCTCATCTTTATCAAAACTATTCTATCAATGAAGCGCTTTGGTTGTTTGCAGGGGTTGGTTTTTGTGGTGCCTATACAACGTTTTCTACCTTTGGTTATGAGACTATCACCTTAATCCATAATCAAAAAATAAAATTAGCGGTATTTTATGTAGCAGTATCTGTTATCATTGGGATTATGTCTGCGTGGTTAGGATATATTCTGATTTAAACAAGAGCTTGGATCATTTGATCTCAAGCTCTTGTTAGTAAGTTGATGTTGTTAGTAGAACCGTGGTTTATCTACAAAATGAGCATATATGCCTTTGGGTGAGCATAAATTAATTTTCATGTGCATATTCACAACTAAACGATCATAAATTTTCAAAGTTGTATTATAAAATGAATAAGTCGTGCATAAATCTGAAAAGTTGGATCATAAATTTTTGTACTTAGATCATATCCATAAAAAGACATGCATATCAGCTCATTGGTGTGCATAAAATTGCTTTCTTTTTGAAAAATGAAGCTAAGTTCAGCAAAAAACGCTATTTTTTAGTAAAAAATTAATATTGAAAACAGTAAAAAGCTTCTTTTAAAAGTAAAATCAGTTAGTTTTTCAAAAAAACAGCTGAAGCGCAAATCAATCAGTAAGTTTAACTGAGTTGAGACATTTTAGTGGGAGCTATATAAACCCTATTTTCAGAGTACCTCACCGTTACGAACATTTTTCGTGACCACAACACCAGCGCGAATGATTGCACCCTTCCCAATCGTTACACTCTCCATAATTACGGCATTAGGACCGATGATCACATCATCTTCTATGATAACCGGTGAAGCAGTGGGAGAGGAAATAACTCCTTTAATGACGACTCCTGCTCCAATATGACATCGTTTCCCGATTTTCGCCCCACCGCCAATCACAGCGTTCATGTCAATCATTGTTTTTTCACCAATATGTGCTCCAATATTAACACAGGCTCCCATCATCACTACGGCATCATCTTCAATGATGACTCCCTCGCGAATGATCGCACCAGGCTCAATCCGTGCATTTATCTCCTTAATGTCTAACAGATCGATTAATGAGTTACGACGGTCTGTTTCGATGAAATAGTCAGAAATAATATCGGAATGTTGATCAATTGCAGCTTTAATGTCGCCCCAATCGCCAATCACAATCCCGCCATCACCGAAATGAATCACCTTACTCGCTTCCCCGAAATCGATTTCTGACAGTCGACCTTGAATAAATGCTTTTACTAAAGTTTTCTTTTTTGCATTTTTTAATAATTGGACAATACTGTTACTCTCCATATCAAACTCCTAATCAAAAATTTCTATCATGCTTTTTCACTTCGTTAACTCTGCAACAATTTCATAAGAGCGCAACCGGGCTTGATGGTCATAAATTTGCGTATTAACCATTATTTCATTAGCTTCTGTTGTTTCTAGAAACTTATCAAGTTTTACCTTTACTGTCTCAGGCCCGCCGATGATCGATGTAGCGAGTCGTTCATAAAGTAACGATTTTTCAAAATCTGTTGAAATCTCATCAATATTCTCAATCGGTGGTAAGAGCTTGCTTGGCTTATTTCTGATTAGATTCAAAAACTGTTGCTGCATGGAGCTTGCAAGAATTTTTGCTTTTTCATCTGTTTCGGCAGCAACAACATTAACACCAACCATCGCATAGGGCTCTGATAATACATCAGATGGTCGGAAGCTACTTCGATATAACTCTAATGCAGGAACGGTATATTCAGGAGAGAAATGGCTGGCAAATGCAAAAGGAAGACCGAGCTGTCCAGCTAATCGCGCGCTGTAACCACTAGAACCAAGCAGCCAAACTGGAACGTTCGCTCCTTCACCCGGAATCGCACGGACAGACATTGTTTCTGCTGCAAGCTTGGGATTAAAATAGGCACGAAGTTCTGCCAATTGCTGTGGAAAATCGTCATGCCGCAAATCTCTTCTGAGAGCATGTGCAGTCACTTGGTCGGTGCCAGGGGCACGTCCTAAACCAAGATCGATTCTCCCTGGAAAGAGGGCATCAAGTGTTCCAAATTGTTCTGCGATCACGAGTGACGCATGATTTGGAAGCATGATTCCTCCTGACCCGACGCGAATAGAGGATGTACCTGCAGCGACATGACCGATGACGATGGAGGTTGCAGAGCTCGCGATGCCTGGCATATTATGGTGCTCAGCCAGCCAATACCGTTTATATCCCCATTTTTCTACATGCTGGGCTAAGTCACGAGTGTTGTTTAAAGCATCAGTGGCGTTCCCACCTTCAACAATGGGCGCAAGATCAAGAACGGAAAATGGAATGTTTTTTAGTCTCTTTGTTGTAACAGCTTTTGTGTTGTTCGACATCTTCTATTCAACTTCTTTCTAAATTGATTAATTTTATGCTCCATTTAAGTTTTCTTAAACAAACATGAAATCTGACATATCTATCTTAATTAATATTTCGAAAAAATGGAAAAGGGTTGCTCAAAGAAAATCTGCCCCCTCATATATAGAGGGGGCAGCAAAATATTATAAGTGAGCGATGTTCATAAGAGCTGGAATAAAGGAACTTGCCCATATTAATGTAATGATAGCCGCAAATATCATAGCGAGGGTTGAAAAGGTTGCTTCTGTTTCTCCGTATTCCATTGCTTTTGTCGTACCCACTCCATGAGCACTCATACCCAATGCAAGTCCTTTAGCAATCGGGGATTGAATCGACATCCATTTGAGTTCAAGTGGCCCTAATATTCCACCAATGATTCCAGTAATGATGACGAAAATGGTCGTTAAAGTTGGTAAGCCACCAATTTCCTTAGAGACCTCGATTGCAATCGGTGTTGTAATCGAGCGTGGTAACACGCTTATTAGAAATTCAGGATTTAAATGAAAGATAAGGGATAATCCGAATGATGAAAAAATGGCAACTAAGCTACCAGCTGTAATGCTAATCAAAATGATGACTAAATTCTTTTTAATCAAATGAAAGTGCTTATATATTGGGATCGCAAAAGCAACGGTAGCTGGACCTAGCATATGCGTTAGTCCTTTTGATGCCCCGATAAACCGATCAGCTGGGAAATGAAGAACACTTAATATAAGGATAATGATAATCGGACAAATTAGTAATGGATGAAAAAGTGGAAATGCCGATTTTTTATAATAGCTCTTTGTGATTCGATAAATAAAATACGTTATAACTGTAGTTAATAAAAAGATCATTTAGCTTCACTTCTTTTGCTTATTTTATAGAAGGCATCCGCTACATATGCGGTAACTCCAATGACAATTAATGTACTAAGTCCGATTAAAAAGAAGGTTTTCATTCCTTGCCAACTTAAGATTTCATCATAATTAACGATTCCTACTGCAGATGGAATAAAGAACAATAGTAATTCAGCTAACAACCAATTTCCTCCTTGTTCAATCCATTCAAGTTTGATAACTTTTACCGACAATGCGACTAAAAGTAAGACGAGACCATACATCGATGCCGGAATCGGCAATGGAGCAAAACTCTTTAAGATTGATCCAAGAATTAAGAAAATATGAATAAACAATATTTGAAGTATGATGGTTATGATTTTCATGTAATATCTCCCTTTATATACAGATAGGAGCCGTCTAGAACTCCTATTTTTAATGAAATTTGTTATAGGGAAATATTACTACACTCCTATATATTCGTAAAATATATATAAATTATGTTTGTTATAACTATAAGTTATATTGATAAATCAAAATAAAATCACTAGACAATAAAGTCAATCAGCCTTCTCGCAGCATTTGAAATATATCGTCCTTTTTTTGTAATGATTGCTAGGTTCCAGGGTGTAGATGGGATTAAATCGAGAATCTTAACTTTCTCATTTTGTACCCGATTACAAATCGAATCAGGTAGAATCGTTATTCCTAATTTCGCCGCTACCATTTCCGACATAAAATCCCACTGAGAACTTTTAAACAATACTTTGGGTTCAAATCCTATCTCGATAAATTTTTCCCACATAATATCATGCAAAGCAAAGTCTTCGTGGTAAAAAATGATGTCTTCATCCTTTAGTTCTGATAAATGCACCGTTTGTGAATCAGCTAATCGATGCTCAAAGTGAACTAATAATTTCATTTCATCCTGTACAATTGGGTAAATATTAAACTGTTGATGATCAACTGGAAGAACGGCTACACCAAGTTCGAATTCTCCTTCATCTACACTTTTTACAACCTTGGCTGCACCATATTCCTGAATATGAATCTCGATATTTGGATATTTTGTGTGAAACTCGGCAATGACCTTTGGGAAATAAAGGCTGCCAATAATGGGAGGAAGCCCGATGTGGATCGATCCCTTATTAAGGTTTGTAAGGTCATGTAATGTTGTTTCCATTTCCTCAAAAAGGGAGCTAATTCTTTTCGCATATTCCATCACAATCAAGCCGGCATCTGTTACATTGCTTGTTTTATTTGTTCGAACAATTAATGTCATACCAAGCTCGTCTTCTAGCCCTTTAATCATTTTACTTAATGCAGGCTGAGAGATGTGGAGGGCTTCGGCAGCTTTAGTTATACTCTTATGTTTGACAACCTCTGAAAAGTATTTTAATTGTCTAATGTCCAAGTTCTTCACCTCATTTTATTCATTATAGCAAGTAGAATCACAATGCTAAAGGAGTGTAATAGGTGTTTTCCTTAAATGCCAATGATTGCAATTGACTCTCATTAGCGAATGGAGTAATATAAGACCATAAGCTACGTTGTTCGTGACGATAATAAAGTTTTAACCTTTATACTTGGTTAGGGAGTTTAACATCGATGCCTAGCTGACAAGCCTTCGTCTATATGACAGGGAGGACATGCGGAGTAGGTATCTGAGGACACCCACTTTGAGGAGTGGTGGTTTAAAACTTTCTTAATAAACGTTACGGCAAAGGTGGCTTGTATTTTACCTTTTATAAAATTAGAAACCAGGTTCCTAGAGGAATCTGGTTTATTTGTGTGCTCGGATAGTTTAATTGTCTTGTCTCATCCACAAAGTTTTCTTACTTTAACCCTCGTTTAACCCTCGTAAATGCAATAAAATCAATGAACTCTTCTTTTGTTAGAGCTATTTCATCGAGTGTCACAAGTACATTATTAGAGGTCAATAGTTCTGTCAACTCTAGGTTTGTATTTTTATCTTCAACACGATTTAATAGATAATCAACGGAGGTTTCAAACAAATCAGCCATTTGTGTCAACGCTTTAATCGGAGGTTCTCTGTAGCCAGATTCATATCCAGCATAAGTGCTTTTCGCGATTCCAAGCTGATCAGCGGTTTCTTGTAATGACCAATTTTTATTTTTGCGTAGTTGTGCTAATCGTTGTAACACTAAATCACGACCTTAATTGTAGTTAATTGATTATAACATGAACCTACTTTTGAAAAAAAGAAAAATATACGCAAATAGAATACGCTTATTGTGTTTTTATAGAGAAATAGCGTATAATTAGCTATATTTATTCGCGTATTGCGTACAAAAGCGAGCCGCAACCAGGAGGTTGAACATGAAAAAGCTGTTATTAATCGCGACAGGAGGAACGATTGCTTCAATTGAAGGAGATGAGGGCTTAGTTCCTGGACTTACTGCAGACCAATTACTTCACTATTTTCAGGATTCTGCTCAAAAGGTAGACGTAACCTGTGAAATATTAATGAATCGGGATAGTACAAACATACAGCCTGAGCATTGGGTTGATATGGCTGAAACCGTGGCAAAAAATTATGATCGATATGATGGATTTATTATTACACATGGCACAGATACATTGGCTTATACCTCAGCAGCATTATCCTATATGCTTCAAGGATTACAGAAACCAGTAGTCATTACGGGTTCTCAGGTTCCAATTAGCTTTAAACAAACGGATGCGAAAAAAAATCTTGCCGACTCGGTACGATTTGCCTGTGAAGACATCGGCGGCGTATTTGTAGTATTTGATGGACGAGTTATTATTGGAACAAGAGCTGTAAAGATGAGAACGAAGAGCTATGATGCGTTTGAAAGCATAAACCATCCTTATGTCGCTAATATTACTGGTAATCATGTTCAATACTATTGGAAACCGACGATAACGGAAAAAACGCTTCATGTTGATACTAGTTTATGTTCAGATGTTTTCTTGTTGAAGCTACATCCTGGGACGAAGCCAGCGATTTTTGATTTTTTAAAGGACCATTATAAAGGGATCATTATCGAAAGCTTTGGAAACGGTGGAGTTCCATTTGAAGGCCGGAACCTGCTTCCAAAAATAAAAGAATTAACTGAGCACGGACTTGCTGTTCTGATTTCTACACAATGTTTAGAAGAGGGGCAGGATTTATTATTATATGAGGTTGGACGGAAAGTTGCACAATATGATGTTATTTTATCAGGAGATATGAACACAGAAGCAATTGTGGCAAAACTTATGTGGACTTTAGGGAGAACTACCAATCTGGAAGAAGTGAAACAAATCATTGAAACGCCTGCAGCCTGGGATTTATCAACGGGTTGGCTTAAAGAGGACTAATCTATTTATTTGAAAAACATCTTTTTTCTAAAAGGTGTTTTTTTGCATTGCTTTAGTTGAACAGGTTTTTGAACAGGATTAAAATTGAAGGGGGAAATATATTGGAGAGGAAAATCTGAGGATGAACGAAGGGCTATTAAAAGAAGCGAAGAATTTTATCACTGCTTGCTACCAGGAACTTGGGAAAACATTGGAACAAACCAAGCAACGATTACAGGATGTTGAGAAACAAATAAACAGTCAAAACCATTATGACCATACGTATGAAGAACTTGTCCATGGAGCAAGGATGGCATGGCGCAATAGTAATCGTTGTATTGGAAGACTATTTTGGGAAAGCTTACATATTATTGACCAACGTCATCTAGAAACAGAAGAGGAAATATGCAATGCCTTATTTGAGCATATTGATTTTGCCACCAATCACGGTAAAATTAGACCAACCATCACGATTTTTAAACCGGTGGTCCATAACGAAGTACAGGTAAGGCTGTGGAATCATCAATTAATCCGGTATGCAGGCTATGAAACTGAAAATGGAATGATTGGAGACTCACATTCACTTGAGTTCACAAAAATGTGTCAGGACCTTGGATGGCAAGGAGAGGGCACGCAGTTTGACTTGTTGCCGCTTGTAATCCAAGTTAGAGAGAATAAACCGAAATTTTATCATATTCCTAAAGAAAAAGTGCTTGAAGTTCCAATTCGTCACCCTGAGTATAAAGAGTTTGAAGATTTACAACTGAAGTGGTATGGTGTGCCGATTATTGCGCAAATGCGTTTAGAAATCGGAGGAATTCATTATACCGCAGCACCTTTCAACGGCTGGTATATGGGAACTGAAATTGGTGCCCGAAATTTTGCTGACGAAAACCGGTATAACATGCTGCCAAAGGTGGCTGATTTAATGGGATTAAATACAGAAAGTGCTGCATCATTGTGGAAGGACAGAGCGTTAATTGAGTTGAATCAAGCAATACTTTACTCCTTTAAAGAAGATGGAGTGAGTATTGTCGATCATCATACTGCGGCGGGACAATTTAAATTGTTTGAGGAAAAAGAGGCTATGTGTGGGAGAGAAGTGACTGGGAACTGGGTTTGGCTAATTCCACCGCTTTCTCCAGCAACCACACATATCTTTCATCAACCTTACAAGAATGAAACAAAAAAACCGAATTTTTTCTATCAAAAGGATCTATTTCTTTAACCTCTAATTGTGTTATGTTCGCAATCTAATTTATGTGCGGACATAACACTTTTTTAGTGAAAAGCTACAACTAGCATAGTGGAACTAGTAGTTTGGTTTTAGGTCATATGTATTTAGCGGAATTGTCGAATTCAATCATATATTGGATATTGTAGTTCAATAGTCCTTTTTTAAAAATGTTGTATCCTGACGAACAGACTATTTAAAAGTAAAAATTTTCTGAATATAAGTTAAATTTTGTATTTTTATATTGACAAAAATCAACAACAGGATATAATTTGATTAAAATATCTAAAAATTCTAAATAGGGAGAATTGCACAAAATCATTAGATTGGCAGTTGCGCTCAACTATGACATATTTTTGTTAAACAACAAAGAGTAAACGCTTTCTTGTCTAACAAAAATATATCAATACATTTAAAAAACGTAAACGCTTTCTATGTTGCAACGAACCGAAAGAAGGAGGGTAGTAGAAGTAGAATAGGATATTTTATTTAGCGTTTTCATTCTTTTACAGCGATATCCGGTGATCATAAAAGTTTTTATCACAAAGGTAACTGGACATGGAAATACAGAATTCATCAAATATTTATTTGTAATAATTGTTAGTTACATTGAACTAATTTTCTAGTATTATATCAAAGTATGTTTATTTTAGGAGGATAATATGGAAACAAATACTTCAAACGTAAAAGTGCAAGTGGCTGACCCATCGGCAATTGGTATGTTCGGTCTTGCAATGGTAACTTTAGTTGCTTCATCACAAAAATTAGGGATTACTGAAGGTTTATCATTCATTATTCCGTGGGCATTATTCCTTGGTGGGATTGCTCAACTATATGCTAGTGTTCAAGATGGTAAGCACAACAATGTATTTGGACAAACTGCTTTTGGTGCATACGGACTTTTCTGGATTGGTGTCGGTGCTTCTTGGTTAATCCAAATGGGTGTTTTTGGAGAAGAACTTGCAGCTCAAGTCGATCCTAAGCAACTTGGATTTGCATTTATTGGTTACTTAATTTTAAGTCTTTTCTTAACAGTTGGTGCTACGGAAACAAACATGGTATTATTCTCCATCTTTGTTTTAATTGATGTATTATTCATTGGACTTATTCTTACAACATTTGGTGTAGTTCCTGAAGTAGCACATGAAGTAGCTGCAGTTGCTGAATTATTAATCTCTTTAATTGGTTTCTATGGCGCAGGTGCAAACGTATTGAATAATCACTTTGGCCGTGTTGTATGCCCAGTAGGAAAGCCATTTGGTATTTTCAAGCCTCAATCAAAAATGAAATTAGTAAAAAATGCATAATTGATCGTTAAGCCTGGCAATGGGATTGGTTGACCTCAACGGATCCTGTTGCTAGGCTTTTTTTGTACTCCAAATCCATCACATTGGAGGGGAATAGTTTCCTTAATAGAATAATATATAAATAGATGAAAATGATGGAAACTATTTAGGAGTGAGCCTTTTAATGGTGAAAAATATCTTGGTTTTTGTATATGGAACCTTAAGAAGAAATGAAGAAAATCACTATTTACTACAAAACGAACAATGCGTCGCCCAGCAATGTTGGACAAATGGGCAATTATATGACACGACTGAAGGCTATCCAGCGTTGAAGCAATCGACTAAAGGAAAGGTATACGGTGAATTATATATCGTAGACAAGCAAAAGCTTCAGCAGCTTGATCGGTTGGAGGATTACAATGGACCTGGACAAAAAAATTTGTATAACCGAATCAAACAACAGGTTTACACTGACAATGGTGCATTCGAGGCATTTGTTTATACAATTACTACAGACTATCTAAATATCCTAGTTCGGCAAATTGATAATGGTGATTGGTGTATGCAGCATTCTTTTGTTGAGAATCCCACTTTTTATTATTTTGCGTATGGGAGCTGTATGGACGACGAAAGATTTAGATTAGATGGTGTACATCAATTCTTTCAAAATAAAAAGGGTGTTGGCATTCTAGGAGGTTATCGACTTCGCTATACGAGAAAAGTTTCGGATGGAGGAAGAGCAGATATCGTCGAGGAGGGAGGTGTTGTCGAAGGTATTGTTTATGAGGTGCCAGGTGCCTGTCTCTCTTATTTATATCGTCGTGAGGGAGTAAAGTATAATTCCTACCGTCCTGCATTAATTGACGTAACAGTCAATGGGCAGCTCTTAAAAAATGTGCTTACCTTTCTCGTCGTGAACAAGGATAAGGAAATGGCTCCACCAATTGAATATGCAAAAGAAATCATACGTGGCGGTACAGGTATCCTTAGTGATGAATACATTGAAAAACTTAAACAACAGCTAAAGGATTTTAATATAATATTGTAATCTAAAGGAGATCTTCATTATGTGAAGATCTTCTTCAATTTATAATGGTGTGAGATTACTGATTGAGTATATTTGTCCCATAATTATACAAGATAAACAAGAATAACGAACTGTTCTAGAAGGAGCTGAGGATCAGCTTGCATTTTTCAAAATATTTTTGGCCTTGGGAATCAGATGTGATGATTCAGTACCCATGGTTGCTTCCCATATTCTTTGTGGGTCTCAGTTTCCTGATGTCGATTATTTCATGGATAAGGATGAAGTAGGTATCGTCGCAATGAAAGAGAGTATTTAGGAAAATGGAAATTAAAGGTTTACAAGATGGTTGTGTTGGTTTATAGTTAATTCGTAATAATTGAAAAATTAAAAACTAGGGGTGTCCATTTAGTTGGGCTGAGAGAGAAACGCGCTTGAAGTTTCTTAACCCTCAGGACCTGATCTGGTTCATACCAGCGTGGGGAAGTTAGCATATCTAAATTGGTAATGGTTTTTTAGTTCATTGCTTAATTTTAACTAACAGCTACCGGGGTCTATCATTAGACTCCGGTTTTTTCATGCGGAAAATGAATCGGATTACGTCCTCAACATTTGGAAGGGGAGAATGTAATCATGGTAAATCATTCAGTATCAGATTTGAATCAAGCAATTTTATCTAGTTTTTCTAGAAGTAATAAGGTTTATGTAGAGGGTTCAAGACCCGATATCCAAGTTCCAATGCGCGAAATTGGATTAAGTCCGACAACTAGCATAAAAGGAGAACAGCAAAATACGCCGATTCGGGTTTATGATACAAGTGGTCCGTATACAGATAGTCAACATAATACTGACATCCAAAAGGGCTTAACTCCCCTTCGGAACAGTTGGATCAAGGAGCGCGCAGATGTTGAAGAATATATTGGGCGTGAAATTAAGCCTGAGGATAATGGGTATAAAGATAGCAGCAACCAAGAAAATATCGGGATTTTTCCTGGTTTAACAAGAAGACCACTCAAGGCGAAAAATGGGAAAAATGTTACCCAACTGCATTACGCACGTAAAGGTGTGATTACTCCTGAGATGGAATTTATTGCGATTCGGGAAAATATGGACCCAGAGTTTGTTAGAAAGGAAGTAGCGAGTGGAAGAGCCATCATTCCAGCAAATATTAATCATCCTGAAAGTGAGCCAATGATCATCGGGCGTAACTTTCATGTGAAAATCAATGCAAACATCGGAAATTCAGCGATTAGCTCTTCGATTGAAGAAGAGGTTGAAAAAATGCGCTGGGCCACTCGTTGGGGGGCAGATACGCTGATGGATTTGTCCACAGGGAAAAATATTCATACGACGCGCGAATGGATTATTCGCAATTGTCCAGTTCCAGTTGGTACAGTGCCAATTTATCAAGCTCTTGAAAAAGTGAACGGCATTGCTGAGAATCTATCGTGGGAAGTATTCCGTGATACATTGGTGGAGCAAGCCGAACAAGGGGTCGATTATTTTACGATTCATGCTGGCGTTTTGTTGCGCTATATCCCATTAACTGTGAAGCGCGTAACAGGAATTGTGTCGCGAGGGGGCTCGATCATGGCGCAATGGTGTTTAGCTCACCATAAGGAAAATTTCCTCTATACTCACTTTGAGGAAATATGTGAAATAATGAAAACGTATGACGTAGCTTTTTCGCTTGGAGATGGACTGCGTCCGGGTTCGATTGCCGATGCCAATGATGAAGCACAATTTGCTGAATTGGAAACATTAGGCGAATTGACCAAAATTGCTTGGAAACATGATGTCCAAGTGATGATCGAAGGACCAGGTCACGTACCAATGCATTTAATAAAAGAAAATGTGGATAAGCAAATGGAAATTTGTGGTGAAGCTCCATTTTATACACTTGGGCCACTAACGACGGACATCGCTCCAGGTTATGATCATATTACATCAGCAATTGGAGCCGCAATGATCGGATGGTTTGGAACGGCGATGCTATGTTATGTCACACCAAAAGAACATTTAGGATTACCAAATAAAGAGGATGTTCGTGTTGGGGTAATCACCTACAAAATTGCGGCTCATGCTGCAGATTTGGCGAAGGGACATCGTGGTGCGAGGGAGCGAGATGATGCCCTCTCAAAAGCTAGATTTGAGTTTCGTTGGCGTGATCAATTTAATTTATCACTTGATCCTGAACGAGCAATGGAATATCATGATGAAACACTTCCCGCTGAAGGAGCGAAAACAGCCCATTTCTGCTCGATGTGTGGACCAAAATTCTGTAGCATGAGAATTTCCCATGATATTCGGGAGCAAGCCTTTGAACAAGGTAATAGCTTCACAGCAAGTATCGATGAGGGAATGCAAGAAAAGGCAAAAGAGTTCCGTGAAAGCGGTGGGGAAATTTACCAAGATTAGATGAGTTAGTGCTGCATACCCATAAATATGGAATCGAAAAGATTGACTTAAAAATAATTAAGGTGGATCGAACAGTCACTTAGAGTAGTTTTACGTAAACTAAAAGTCAGAATTGAGCTGTCAAAGTGCACGTAGAGGATTACTACGTGCACAAAATCTTATCTCAACATTCAAAAGGTGCACGTAGAAAGGGTATACGTGTACGAAGAATTGAAATGGAGTAGGAATCGTACACGTAGAATCAAATCTTTCTAAATTGGGGTATAAAAATGAAAGACACGATAGTTGAAAATCTAAAAAAGCTTGAACAGCAACACGATATTAAAGTGATTTTTGCCGTGGAATCAGGAAGTAGATCGACAGGTATTCCTTCACAGGACAGTGATTATGATGTGAGATTTATTTATGTCCATCGATTAGAGTGGTATTTATCAATTGATGAAAAACGAGAAACACTTGAAGTTCCGATAAGTGATCACTTGGATCTTAATGGGTGGGAGTTACGCAAGTCACTACGATTGTTACGTAAATCAAATCCCCATTTATTTGAATGGCTTCATTCCGGAATCCAGTATGCCAAGGTCACGACTTTTCTAGAAAAAATCAAGTCATTGGAGCAGGAAGCATTTTCTGCAAAGCCAGCGCTATTTCACTATTTAAATATGGCAAAACGGAATGCTACCGATTTTTTTCAATCAGATATAATCAAAACAAAAAACTATTTTTATGTATTAAGACCGGTATTAGCTTGCCTTTGGATTGAGAAATATCGGACCTTTCCACCAGTTGAACTACGAGATCTCGTCACAAAGCTAATACAGTCTGCTGAAATTAATCAGGAAATCGAGACTATAATCGAAAGAAAAGTCGCGGGTATAACGGAGACGAGTAAAGCTGAATTTCAAAAATTAAAGCAGTTCTTGCAGCTTGAACTCGAGCGGATAGAGGGAGTTGCCAATAATTGGAGCGAGGAAAAAGTCAATCTCACACCTCAGCTGAATAAACTTTTTCGCGAGATTTTGGAACAGGCCTGGAAGGAATAAATGGACGTAATAACAAACAAAGAGTAGCTGACATGAGCAGCTACTCTTTTACTAAAACGAACATTACTTATCAAGCTGTAAATCAGTTGCTGGAATAGGGATAATTTTTCCACCAATTTGTACATGAATTGTATCGTTAAATATGGCTTTTACGAATCCTTTTAATGTTACAGATGAATCCACAGAAATATTCTTATCATTAGTTTTTTTAGCCATAATCACCAACACCTTTCAAAGTTTTTAAGATTTGAAATTTGGAAAAATTATTAATAAATGAATATAGTCATATTGTACTCAATTATTAGCCCAATTGGCAAAGAAAAAGTATTGATTACATTATAATTTCCCATTGGCAAAATTATGATTGAAATCGATTGATCCTAGGCCACCTTTTTCCTAATATATCAGGAACTGGGTAAAATTTTCAGTTGTCATTGTCTCTGTTGGATGTTATATTGATTAAGCGATGAGCTAATTTGCATAAGCCAATCTACATGCCTACGGGCTAAACGTATGAATGTGGTCATACGGTCGATTGCCGCAAACGCATAAAAAGACGCCTGTTTTTAGAACAGGCGTCTTTTTTCATGGGCTTAAAGGAAACGAGAAAAATGGGAAGAAGATAAATGTTATAGGAGTTTGGATTCAAGCAATTAGGTCGGTAACTAGTACATTAGCATCATAAAAAAGTAAAAAATAACATTTACCACATCAAGAAAAAAACCATATAGTTTATAATTTATACACATTATTAACCTCTTTTTATAGCGCTGTCAATCTATAATAAAAACAAACAGATAAATCTCACACTTGGAGTAGTGCAGCATGAAAAAAATTCAATTATTTTCACTGTTTTTATTGTTAGGATTGACCCTAATTGGCTGTTCGTCTAAAGAAGAAGTACCCCCACCAACGAAACAAAAAAGTGAAAAAACGGCAACGGTACAAAATGATGTTATTGATCCAAAGGAATTACTAAATAGTCTCAAAAACCACACACCAGTTGAACCATTGGGAAATATTCCTATACCAGCTGATAACCCAATGGAACCAAAGGTACTTCAGTTAGGGCAAGTGCTGTTTTTTGATCCTCGCCTTTCTGGAAATAACGAAGTAAGTTGTGCAACCTGCCATGATCCCAATTTAGGTTATGGGGATAATCGGCCCACTTTTAAAAAGATAGATGGTAGTGATGGCGCAAGAAACAGTCCAACAATTATTAACTCAGGATATTACACATCGAATTTTTGGGATGGCCGAGCTAAAAGCTTGGAGGAGCAGGCCCTTGGACCGATCCAAAATCCAAATGAAATGAACCAATCACTAGCAGATCTCCTTCAAGAATTAAAAGGTATTAATGGCTACGAAGAGCTGTTTTTAGCTGCTTTTTCAGATGGTATTACTGAGAAAAATATTGCAAAGTCTCTTGCTGCTTTCCAAAGGCAGATTGTTGTTAAGGATATTCCCTATGACCAATTTTTGTCTGGAGATACGAAGGCTTTAACACAACAGGAACTTCGTGGTCTAAGGTTGTTTACTGGGGAGGCTTTTTGTTCAACCTGTCATAATGGTCCCAATTTATCAGATAACCAATTTTATAATGTTGGGTTAAATACAGAGGATGTAGGTCGCTTTGCGGTGACTAAGGATGAAAACGATATTGGGAGAATTAGGACACCAGGACTTTATGGAATCACACATACAGGACCTTATATGCATAACGGGAGTATAGACAGCTTAGAAGAAGTCGTTGAATTCTACGACCGAGGTGGAGACGGTCATCCGAATACCAGCTTTTTTATCCGGCAATTTATGCAACCGCTAGGATTAACTGATCATGAAAAGGAAGATCTTGTCTCCTTTCTGAAAACCTTAGGTGGAAAACCACCAGTGTTTACAGCTCCTGAGCTTCCAGGGGAAAAATAATGAATGCTTGTTATGTAAAAAATGCCAGGAATATAATCAATTTTCCTGGCATTTTTATGTGGATTATTTCTAACAAATCTTTTGGATTAATTCAATACTATTGTTTTTAGGTGAATTAACTAAGGAACTTACCTCATACGCCTCCATTAATTCAGCGTCTAAAGGAGTTAAGAGCTGTTGAAGTTCAAGCGGATTTGTAATGGCCGGATTTAGCCAAACCTTTTCGTCTTCACGTTTTAAAATGACCGGCATTCTGTTGTGAATGTCTTTCATAAGTAAGTTTGGTGCTGTAGTAATAACAGAGCACGAGAAAATTGATTTCCCTTCAGGTGATTTCCATTGCTCCCAAAGTCCGGCCATTCCAAACAATTCGTTGTTTTTTAATTTGATCCGCATCGGAGTCTTCGCATTTGCCTCATCACGTTTCCATTCATAAAACGAGTCGGCGATGATTAAGCAACGTTTTTTCTTAAAGGCATTTCGAAGCTTGGTTTTTCGACAAGTGTTTCCGCGCGTGCATTGATCATTTTATTTCCAAATGTTATATCCTTAGCCCATGGAGGGATAAATCCCCATCTTAAGTAGCCCATTTTGTTGCACGTGCCGTTGTTAATTATTGCTAAAACAGATTGAGAAGGGGCAACATTATAATTGGGGAGGTAACCGTCTTCTTCGAGAAATGCCTCGATATCAAATCGGTTTATAATCTCTTCTATTGGGGCAGCTAATGTAAATCGGCCACACATCCTAATCACCTCAAATGATCTTTTAATCTATTTTAACAAAAGAGTTTATCGAGGTTCAAAAGGGAAGGGGATGTCTAAATTTTAGAAATAAAAAATTTAGGTTCACAAAATTGTCATTGACTTCGACTCGTTTCGACAATATACTTCTCTAGTGGAATTATTTTGATAATTTTTTATTTATAGTAATCGGAGGATCTAATGAGCAGTTTATTCAGAAAAAAATCTTTAAGCACGATGCTGGCCCATAGCAAAAAAATGGGATTAAATCGTACCTTAGGTCTATTTGACTTAATTTTCCTTGGTGTTGGTTGTGTCATCGGGACTGGTATATTTGTGGTAACTGGAGTGGTAGCGGCTGAAAGCACAGGCCCAGCTATTGTTGTATCGTTTATTATTGCGGGGATTGCATGTGCCCTTGCAGCGCTTTGTTATGCGGAGTTTTCGTCGGCAGTTCCGATATCAGGGAGTGTATACACTTATACGTATGCTACGATGGGTGAAATTTTTGCGTTCCTCATTGGTTGGGATTTAATGCTTGAGTATGTGCTTGCCATTTCGGCGGTTGCTACTGGTTGGTCAGCTTATTTTCGATCGTTAATAGAGGGTTTTGGCGTTAATTTTCCGACTATTCTTTCTTCTGCTCCTGGAACAGGGAAAGGTGGGATTATTGACCTGCCAGCGATCATCATCATACTGTTAGTAACAGCCTTAGTTAGTATCGGGGTAAAAGAAAGCACCAGATTTAACAATGTTATGGTGTTTATCAAGTTAGCCATCATATTCATTTTTATTTTCGCAGGGGTTGGATATGTAAAACCAGACAACTGGACTCCTTTTGCTCCTTTTGGTTTTGATGGAATTATAACGGGTGCGGCAACTGTTTTCTTTGCCTATATTGGTTTTGATGTTATTGCCACTGCATCTGAAGAAGTAAAAAATCCAAAACGCGATATGCCAATTGGAATCATTGCTTCATTGGCAATTTGTACGATTTTATATATGGTAGTCTCACTTATTTTAACTGGAATGGTTCCATATACTTCATTAAATGTTGGTGATCCTGTTGCGCTTGCACTAGAAGTAGTTGGATTAAACTCCATCGCAGGCGTGATTTCCGTAGGAGCCGTTGCAGGAATCACAACCGTCCTACTTGCATTAATTTTTGCTCAAGTTCGATTAACCTTTGCGATGAGCCGAGACGGGTTATTACCGAAAAAGTTAGCGGTTGTTCATAAAAAATATAAAACACCGTTTGGAAATACATGGTTTACTGGTTTTGTTGCAGCTGGTATCGCTGGTTTTATTGATCTTACGACGCTTGCTCATTTGGTGAATATGGGAACATTGGCTGCATTTACGTTAATTTCAATTGCGATTATCATTTTAAGAAAGAAGCATCCTGAATTAAAAGCAAGCTTCCGCGTACCATTTGTTCCGGTTTTACCGGCAATAAGTGCGATATTGTGTTTATATTTGGCGTCAAGCCTGCCAGCGATTACCTGGATTTCTTTCCTAATCTGGATTGGTGTTGGAACGATTGTTTATTTCCTTTATGCGAGAAAGCATAGCTTATTAAATATAAATGAAGATGATGAGCGACAAATCATCGCGAAATAGCCAAAAAGAACCCGAAATCATTTCGGGTTCTTTTCTTTTAATCTGACTTCACTTCGTTTACGTACAGTCAGATATCCTTTGGACAAGCAAAAAGAAGGATAAAGGTGCATAAGATAATAGCACTACCTTATTAGGGTTGAAAAGTTCAAAAGGAGACAATGATGAAAAAAACGTGGCTGTTAGGCTTTGGTTTTTTTAGTATTAGTTTAGGGTGGGCTTTGTATAATGGCTTTGTCCCATTTTTTCTTGATGATTACCTAACTAGTACAGCGTTGATTGGATTTTTAATGACGATAGATAATTATGTTGCGCTCTTTTTACAGCCTTTTATCGGCAACCTCAGTGATCGAACGAATACACGCTATGGGCGTCGAATGCCCTTCTTGATGCTCGGGATCCCTATCTCTGCCATGTTTTACGGCCTTATTCCGTTCCACAATCATTTGCTTACCTTAATCATTTTTATGGTTTGTATGAATTTATCAATGGCCATTTTTCGTTCTCCTACGATTGCGTTAATGCCAGATATTACGGTTGTATCTGACCGAGCGAAGGCCAATGGTATTATTAATTTCATGGGTGGCTGTGGTGCTATTTTAGCCTTTAGCGTTGGTTCTGTCTTATTTCATATCGATGAATCTTTACCGTTTTTATCTGTTTCGGCTGTCTTTTTGGTTACGTTATGGGTGATTTTCATGAATATCAACGAAAAAAGAGACTCAATTTTTGATGGTATTGAATTCTCAACAAAAATTAATTATAAGGAAGAATTAGATCAAACGACTATTTTTTTACTTTGTGCGATCTTCTTCTGGTTTATTGCGATTCAGGGAATGGAGGCTTTGTTTACTTTGTATGGTGTTAAGGGAATGGGAATGTCAGAAAGTGCATCGGCCTTTTCGTTATCATTTTTTTCATTAAGCTTTGTTCTTTCATCCATCCCGTGCGGTCATTTAGGAGCAAAATACGGAATGAAGAAAGTGATCATCGTTGGAATTGTTGGTTTAGTAATGGTATTCCTACTGTTAAATTGGGTGAAAACGGTTATAGCATTACGAGCTATTCTATTGGTTGGGGGCGTGTTTTGGGCCTGCATTAATATTAATGCCTACCCATTTATTGTGACAACAGGAAGTGAACACAGCTTTGGAACCCGAACCGGCTTGTACTATTTAGTGTCATCACTAGCGGCCATTATTTCGCCTCCCACACTTGGACTACTTATTGATTTATTTGGGTTTAACATATTGTTTCTTGCAGCAGCAGGGAGCATGGTGTTTGCATTTGCCTGTATGCTCAAGGTGAAGCCTTTGTCCGAGTCAGTGGAGCAAACCTGATTTTTTTACAGCAGGGATGTTCATTGAAACTAGGTATTTTGTAGACTCTATCCAGTTGGGTAGAGTTTTTTGGATTTATGATTGGAAAAATTTGAAGGGGATGGGCTCTTTTGAAAATATAGATTATGGATCTAATATCCTTAACCATGACGTACGCCATACTGTATAATAAGGGTGAAATACACACCACAAATAATACATAAAATCAGTTATGTATATGTTCTCAATGCGTTCAATACTGCTTACGATACGTCCCTCTACATAGCCCTCTTGTTAATGAATATAAAAAATCCTCCGCATCCAACATCTCACTAATATTGTTTTAAGGAGAGGAAGAGCATGAGGTTAATAGAACTTTATATTCAAGAAGTGACTCGCAGGCTCCCTGTCAAATCTAGAGCAGCTATTGCACTAGAACTACAATCTACTATCAATGGTATGTTACCTGAAAATCATTCTGAAGAGGATATCAAACGAATTCTTGCCAAGTTAGGGAATCCAGCGGTAATGGCTAGTCGTTACTTAAATCGGCCCATGTACTTGATTGGCCCAAGGTATTTCGATGTTTATATCACTTTATTAAAAAAGATTGTGCCAATTGCGATCATCATTACCTTAATCTCTATACTTACTGTACAGATTGTTTCCTCTGAAAAGAATGACACCATATTAAATATAATTCTTGATGTATTCTCACAAGGGATATCGGCGTCACTAACTGCTGTAATCCAGGTGTTTTTCTGGTTAACTTTAGTGTTTGTTATTATTGAACGGACGGATAAAGGGAAAGACCCTATTCCGCTAACAATGAAGTTTAAAGAATGGACTCCTGACGACTTAAAAAATATTCGATATATTGTAAAAGAAAAAAGAATTCCAAAAGCAGAAGTATTTTTTAGTTTCCTATGGATTGCCATATGGGTCAGTTTATACTTTAATGCATCCGCATTGATTGGGGTGTACGAACAAGGGAAGAATGGGGTAGAGTTCATGGTTCAAACGTTTAACCAAGATGTATTAATGAGCTATGCACCTCTAGTAGTGATTGTAAGTATAGCTGAGGTCGCCTTCAACATTCAAAAATGGCTGGCAGAGAAATGGACATTAAAATTAGCGATTGGTAATACATTGGTTCAAGTACTTTCTGTTAGTGCGTTTATGATTATATTGAGCAATTCCAATTTATTTAATAGTGATTTTATTTTCTATTTAAAAGACCTATTTAAGACAACAAAGGATATTGAAATCATGATTACGCGAGGTGCGATGTTTTTTATGACTTTTTTTGCCATGATTGATCTGTTTAACGGTTTTAGAAAGGCAAAAATCTAAACAATGTAAAAAAGGGATCGTTTTGATCCCTTTTTTCAGTGACTATGTTATTTTGTTATGATGATAGGGCCTTCCTTTGTAATAATAATTGTGTGTTCATATTGAGCAACAAAGCTATTTTCTGTCACAAAAGTCCAGCCATCATCTAATTGAAAAACTTCTTCCTCGCTCGTTGAGATAAATGGTTCGAATGCAATGACCATGCCATCTCGAAGCAACTCGCTATCTGATGGATCGTAAAAATTCAAAATGTGATCAGGAGCTTCATGGATTCTTCGTCCAATACCGTGACCAGTCAAATTCGTAATAACAGTTAAACCGTTATTTTGAGCTATCTGATCCACTGCTTTTCCAATTCCATTTTTCTTTGCTCCGGGTTTAATCTTTTTAAGCCCCGCTTCAAATGCTTCTTTTGCTACTTCGCATATTTTTGTTAATATTTCCTTCCCATTACCGACGACAAAGGAAATGCCAGTGTCAGCAAAATACCCATTTTTGGAACCAGAAACATCAATATTGACAAGATCACCTTCTTGAATCACTCGATTTCCTGGAATACCGTGTGCAACCTCTTCATTCACACTGATGCAAGTATAGCCTGGAAAGTCATATTCACCTTTTGGCGCTGAAATTGCCTCATTCTTTTCAAAAAGCTCTCCAGCGAGCTCATCCAGCTCCTTCGTAGTAATACCAGGAGTTGTTTTTTGTACTAATTCATCACGAATCGCAGCAACTATTTTTCCTATTTCCTTTAAACCATTAAAATCTTCTTCTGTTTTTGCAATCATGTTATCCCGCCTATTAAATTTTTTCATTGTTTATTATATGGTATTTGAACCGATAACACGAATTTTTTTATAGGAACAGGGAAAAGGCCTCCAATGGTTCTGAAAGCCCCCACCTCTGTTTGATGATCTAATTAAGATTCGACTGTCTGGTTCGTTTTCTTTCGAGCTCGTAAAAACTTCACTAAATTTAAGACAATGGTTTTAACCACCGCATAGGTAGGTATAGCTAACACCATGCCTAAAACCCCTGCTAAATTTCCAGCAGCTAAGAGAAGGATAATAATCGTTGCCGGATGGGTATCCAAGCTTTTCCCAAGAATAAGTGGTGACAACACATTGCCTTCCACCTGCTGAGCAATGACGATGACAACTAATACTAACAAAGCCTTTGTCGGAGAATCGAATAATGCGACAATGACAGCCGGTGTTCCTCCTAAAATAGGACCGACATAAGGAATGATATTGGTTATAGCTACCACCAAAGCTAAAATAAGAGCATATGGTAAATCGATTATGAGATAGCCAATAAAGGCAAGCGTCCCGACAGAAAGGGCAACGATTACTTGTCCTTGTATATATGCTGACAATGTTTCACCTGTTTCCTTCAACACGACCAATCCTTCATCACGATAGGAGGAGGGAAGGAATCTTGTTAAAGCTTCTGGAAATTTATGACCATCCTTAAACATATAAAACAATAAAAATGGGACCGTTACAAGTATGATGGTGATATTTGCAATAACACCAAATATATTTGAGAGACTTACTGTAATCCTATTTGGCAATGTATTGGCAAAGGCAATCAATTTTTGTTCAATTGTATCGAGAAGATCGCTTTGTTCATCGATTACCCATTGATATTGAGATGAATGTGCCATATCATCAAAAAACTTTAATGTTTTGTCTGCGTAACGAGGAAGGTCGTTCGCAAGAGCTGTAAATTGGTTCGTTATCGCTGGTACCAAATTGCCAATTGCTAAAACAAGGAGACCAGAAAAAGCCAAATAGATGAATAAAATAGCCAATAATTTCGGTACCTTTTTTCGAACAAGAAAACTGACAACAGGATTGAGGAGAAAATAAAGAAAACCCGTGATCAGGATTGGAAAGAACACGGTTGAAAAAAAGATTCCAATCGGTTGGAACAAAAATGAGATTTTAGTTGAAACAAAAATGATGGTTAAAATGAGGAGAATCTGAACTAACCAGTATTGAAGTTTGTTTTTATTTCTCAATGTGTATGTACCTCTTTTTCTTAATGGATACTAACAATTATAGCAAAACTAGGAAATAGAGAACAATAAACAAACAGGATCCTTGAACTATTTGCTCGAGTCAGGATGCATACGTTATGATTTATTTATCTGAATGAAATAAAAGGGGAACAACTGTGCAAATATCTAAGCTGAAACCAGACTTGAACTCAATCCTACATTTTTTTGATGTAAAGCACAATTTCAATACAAGAGTAAATGTTTATTTTACCCACAATAAGCAACAATTGAGGGCGATTATGTTATTTCCGCTGCATAGAAAAGATCATTTTACCCTTGAAAAGGTTGAAGTTTTTCATCATAACCAATGGGCAAATAAAAAAGGTGATCATCAGAAATATGGGATGGCGCTTTCTGACCATTATCTTATTGTCTTGTTAGGAAACTACATCTCTAGCATTGAAATGAATGCACAACAACAATTAGAGTGTAGATTTCGTGATATGGTTTCAAAATTAGCGTCAATGTTAAAAATTGAACTGCAAAATGACTATCCACTTGAATTCGAAGTAAGTCATGATTATTTAAGTATTCTTACGCAATTTGAAGTGAATGGTGAAAGGGTTTCAGGTAGGATTGAAACGAATTATTATTTTCCTCATACAGTGAATGAGAATGAGTTCGTAGAAGAAATCGTAAAGAAAAATACGTCGATCATCATGGGAAAACTAAATCAGCATGAAACAATAGATAGCAACAACCAAATAAATCAAAAGGTATTTGTGACAACAATTCCACTATTAAATCCTGTCAGTGATCAACAGTATCTTCAAAAAACTCTTGAAGTATTTGTTCAGTCTAAAGGGTACTGTCGAAATTGTTCTAGTCTTGTTAGCCGTAAAGGCAATTTGATAAAAATAGATTTATTGGAACTCGATCGTCATATAGATGATCTCCTCCTAATTATTGTTGGAGATACTTTTGAGTGTGAGGGCTGCTTGAGCCAGGTAAAGAAGGACTGTGTGCTAATTAAAGATATACATAAAAACGAGCTATTGGCAGAACGTAAGGTCAAAGATTTAGGGATGCTTGGATTTTTAGCTAATAAAGATGATATAAATCATCTATTAACGGCTGCTGTTGAACATCTTGACTTTTTTCGCCAGCATGAAGAAGCATTTTGGTCTGCATATACTTTTGTAGCGTTAGCAAAATGGACAACATTCTTAAAGGAGTTGACGAGAAAAGAGCTATATCATGCTTTTGATGAATATTTTCCTAAGTTATCTCGAAATGAAACGAAAGAAAGCTTAATCTCGAAAGTAATGGCACTAGATTTAACGGAGGACGAAAAGGGGAGTTTGTGGAGAAAAGCAAATGAGTCAATAATTTATCATTATTTATTTATTACGGTTTTTGGATGGGATATGGCAAAAGAAATTGGCGTGATTGGACAAAATCGGGCCGAGTTTATTTTTCAATATTTACCCGCACCAAACGAGTTAAAACCTTTTTATAAAAAGCATGAACTTTTCTTTGCAAAAAGGTCTGATAAGCAAATATTAGCTGTTCAGGATACGATTGATCTCCAACATCAACAAATCAGACAGCTGCAACAGGAAAATGGAAGGTTAACGCAAAAATTAGGAAATGCCAATGCTCGGATTAACGAGTTAGAGCTAGCTTCCTTTACTGAACCTGTAGCTTCCCGTAATAAAACCGATATTTTAAAAATCCAACAGTTAAAAGGCTTGATAGAAGAATTGAAAAGTGAGCTATCCCAATTTTCGAAATCTGCAGAGGTTGATGATCCTGCTACGGAAATTGTCCTAACAGAAGAAAAAATAGAGCAGGAATCAGACTCAATTGAAACGATTCTGGGTGGTAAACAAATTTTGATTCTAGGTGGTCATCGCGCGAGACATAATCAAGAATGGAACAATGTTAAGATTATTACACATGATGCCAGAAATTTGGATCCGACCTTTTATGAAGCCTTGAAAAATACAAATATTATCGTTGTCTTAATCCGTTTTATATCGCACAGGGCGATGTGGGAGGCAAAGGAATATGCGATTTTGGAAGGGAAGCCAATCTATTTTACAAGCTTTATTAATATTCCGACCATCTTAGCGGAAGTAGCAATGCGAGAAACTTAACAGGTTTGCATTAAAACATACAAAAGACCTAATTCAACGTGTGAATTAGGTCTTTATTATTTAATTTTGCAGGCGTTAGTCAATTCCAGGCAGATCTGGCTCTTCAACTATTGGTTCGGTCCCACCTAAAACCTTTAAAAAGGCTAGCAAATCCTCTTTTTCCGCATCGCTTAGGCCGATTGGGGACATGAAATTCTTCAAATAAAAGCTTTTGTTTCTGTGATCGCCGCCACCTGAATTATAGTAATCTATTACATCTTCAAGCGTTTTAAGGCTGCCATCATGCATGTAGGGGGCAGTATGGGTTATGCCATAAAGACCAGCTGTCCGGAATTTTCCCATATCACCAGCTTTTTTTGTTAATGCATAAAGTCCTTCATCATTAGAATCAAGACCAACATTGTAAAAATTATTATCAGAAAGGTTTGGCCCATTATGGCAGGTTGAACACATAGCTTTCCCAGTGAATAATTCGAGACCTCTTAGCTCTTTATCAGATAACGCCTTCGTATCCCCCTGCATAAATTGGTCAAAAGCGGTGTCCTTTACAACAATTTGTCTTTCAAAGGCAGCAATTGCTTTTGCTAAGTTCTGTTCCGTTACTCCATCTGGAAATGCAGCATTGAATCGTTCAGTATAATCATTAATGCCTTTTAATTCTAGGATTAGCTCGTCCAATTTTTGATTCATTTCATTGGGGTTTTGAATAGGACCTAACGCCTGTTCTTCTAATGAATCAGCACGTCCATCCCAAAAATATGTAGTATAGTAGCCTGCGTTAATGATGGTTGGGCTATTTCTCGTTCCAGGTTCCCCATTGTACTTTTCAAAGGTTTTGCGTCCATCTCCATAACCCTTTGCGGGGTCATGACAAGTTGCACAGCTTCTTTCGTTGTTCCCAGAAAGGCGTGGATCAAAAAAGAGCATTTTCCCTAATTCGACCACATTAGCGGTCATTGGATTATTATCCGGTATTGAAATGGCCTTTAACGGGACTAATGAACCGTTTGCTCGTAGGGTTTCTAGTAGTTTTTTTGGATCAATTTCTTTTTGTGCAGTTTCTTCATTATTTGAACAACCGATCAAGCCTAGCAATATCATAAGGAATGCAAAAAATATAAAACTTTTTCTCATAAAGGTTTTCCCCTTACTATTTCATCCCTTCAAACGATTGAATTTGACACTTACATTATAATTCTTAAATATTATTTAATATAGTTTTTCGATAAGTAAATGGATTGAATAATTAAATTTTTTTCTAATCAAGTTGATTCATGGTATTATCAATAGGTTATTTTGGTGGTTTGAAAATAACAATTTAGATAACATATTTTTGTCTTGCGATAGTAAGGAGCGGTAATGATGAAATATCGGTCAGCTTTTGATATCATCGGTCCGGTGATGATCGGACCTTCAAGCTCTCATACAGCTGGTGCGGCTCGTATAGGACGAGTGGCTCGAACACTTTTTGAAAAGCAGCCATCTAGGGCTGTGATCTCGTTATACGGATCCTTTGCGAAAACTTATCAAGGTCATGGGACAGACTTAGCTCTAGTTGCTGGCCTGTTGGACTTTGATACATTTGATGAAAGAATCCCTCACTCATTGGAAATTGCTGAAATGGTGGGTATGGAAGTAATCATTCGTGCGGAGCAAGCAGTTACTGATCACCCTAATACGGTTAAAATCAATTTGTTTAGTGATGATACCGAGCTTGAAGTGATAGGAATATCAATCGGTGGTGGCACTATAGAAATCATTGAAATTAATTCGTTTAAGCTAAAGTTGTCTGGAGATCCAGCCATCCTCGTAATTCATCAGGATCGCTTTGGAATTATAAGTTCGGTTACAACAGTCTTATCAAACTATGAAATAAATATTGGCCATATGGAGGTTGCACGGAAAGATAAAGGAGAAATGGCGATTATGGTAATCGAGGTCGATCAGAAAATCGATGATGACGTCATTTGCGAATTAAAACAACTTCCAAACGTAACCAAAGTCATACGAATGGTCGAATAGGTGGCGAGTGGATGGGGGACAGTCCCTCGCTGCTTCTCCGTGGTGCAGTAACGGGGGACTGTCCCCCGTTACTGTGCTGCGTTAAAACGGGAATATTTAGTGTGTGTAAACATAGACATCAGGAGGACAAGCCATGTTTCGCAATGTTGCCGAGCTTGTTAAATTAGCAGAAGATAATAAAGTGAAAATAGCCGAAATAATGATCAGGCAGGAAATAGAAATGTCTGGGCAGTCTCGGCAAGAAATTATTTCGAAGATGGATTTAAATTTAACCGTGATGGAAAAAGCAGTCGAACGCGGATTGAACGGGGTAAAATCACGGACAGGTTTAACCGGAGGCGACGCGGTATTGCTACAGAACTACATTAACAGTGGAAAATCTTTATCTGGAACATTGTTATTAGATGCTGTCAGTAAAGCAGTAGCCACAAATGAAGTAAATGCAGCGATGGGTACAGTATGTGCCACTCCAACAGCTGGCTCTGCTGGGGTAGTTCCGGGTACATTATTTGCCGTGAAAGAGCAGTTGAATCCAACTCGGTATGAAATGATAGAGTATTTATTTACAGCAGCAGCTTTCGGTTTTGTCATTGCCAATAATGCATCCATTTCAGGAGCAGCTGGCGGTTGTCAGGCAGAAGTAGGCTCAGCAGCCGGGATGGCTGCAGCTGCCATTGTTGAAATGGCTGGTGGTACTCCTAGTCAGTCTGCAGAAGCTATGGCTATTACCTTAAAGAATATGCTCGGTTTAGTCTGTGACCCTGTTGCCTGGGCTTGTAGAAGTTCCATGTGTAAAAAGAAATGCAATGGGTGCTTCTAATGCGTTGACTGCAGCCGATATGGCTTTAGCCAGAAATTACAAGCCGCATTCCATGCGATGAAGTGATCAGTGCAATGTACGCAATCGGGCAAACGATGCCAGCAAGCCTACGGGAAACAGCGGAAGGTGGACTTGCAGCCACTCCAACCAGGTAAGAAACTTGAATCTGAGATCTTCGGACAACCGAAAGACAGGCTAGTAGATTATCTTGTAGAGATTTAATTGGGTAGAACAGTATGATAATGTTCGGTGATTATTGTCGGGATCTTGCTTTGGAAAAAAGACGTATTCTCGGATAACAGGTTCCGTTAACAATCCCAAACATTAAATATGAAATGCAAAATGACCTTCAAATTGTATCCTAATTTGGAGGTCTGTTTTTGTTGATATAAAAGGATTTCCACTAATATTTCGGGAGAATTTGTAGGGCAATTAGTATATTAAAATGCAGGGGTCCAATAGCGAGTGTACTGCAGCAAAATACACTACAATTTACTTGCAAATTGGGATTAAGTTCAGGCTCTATTGTAACTTAGTATCGACTTGACTTGAAACGAAAAATAAGGGAAGAAAATCCGCTTAAATTGGGAAATGCCCCTATTTCCCGAAAGATAAGGGAAGTTTTTCCCCTTATATGGTCCAAATCCTTGAATTTTGTCCTATTTAAAGCCGTTAAAGGAAAATTCTTCCCTTATATCCACTTATTTAGCCTCCTCTATATACATTAGGGGAAAATTTTACGCTTATGAATTCTCATACCTACACAAAAACCGGTACGTATGAAGGCAGAAATGATTCACAATCCAAAGACTACCATTCAAAACCAACTAGCAAGGGTATAGACCTTGCTAGTTCCAATGATTTTTATTCTCTCTATTTATTAATTGTACTACGTTTTATAGTGCAAAAAGAATTTGATTTTGGTTTGCATTTTGCTGTGTAAATGAGGTATTGCTACAGGAAACGGAACCCGTTAATTTTCGGATACGTCTTTTTTTATAGATGGGGGATCCTATTGTTTAAAGCACTTCGTTCAATTCAATATCCGAATGTACTGCAATCAAGACAACGGCCTTCTCTTCACCGATATTTTTAACAATATGCGGCACACTTGCATTCCAGCTAAACGTATCGCCACTTTCTAAAATAACAGAATCCTCACCTTGTTTGGCAAGAACACGACCTTCTAGCACAAGATGGCACTCAACCCCAGCATGTGCATTTTCCTCACCCATCGATGCTCCAGGTGGAAATTCAACACTCATCATCCGTAAACCACCCATAGATGATATATGTTCAATCTTCAAATTATTATACGATGAGAATGTCCGTTCCTCTTTTCGAACGATACGCATGTGTTCCTTCTTTTCTAATAATAAATAGGGAAGTGGGACATCGAGAAAATTAGCAACGGTTTGTAATGTATTGATTGATGGTGATGTATTGTTGTTTTCGACATTGCTGACAAATCCCTTTGAAAGACCTGTCCCTTCACACATTTGGGCAATCGTGATTTTTTTGCGCTTTCGTATTGCACGAATTTTTGAACCGATATCCAAGTTATTCACCTCAAAATGTTTCCTAATAAAAAACTTAATTTTATATTAGCAAAAATATTATTGACAATCTAGTGGTCTTGTTGTTATTTTATAGAAAACAAAGCTTCGTATTAAGAAACATACGCTTGACTCCAAATTTATAGAAGAACAATCGGTAAAGTAAATAGCATGATACAACGTATACATCCGAAACCTATATATAGACGTTTCGCGAATTTAAATATATTCGACCATAAAAGGAGGATTATAAAATGATTCCATCATACTTTATCGCACACGGAGCACCGCTTCTCGCGATTGAAAAGAATGAATATACCCAATTTCTTAACCAACTAGGCGTCACGAATCCTAAGCCAAAAGCAATCGTCATATTTTCAGCGCATTGGGTTTCAGAAACGCAAGCTGTCAGCGCGGTAAATGAATACGAAACCATTCATGATTTTTATGGTTTTCCAGAAGAAATGTATCGCATACAATACCCAGCAAAAGGAGATAAGCTGAGAGCAAAGGAAATTCAAACAACGCTAGAAGATAATGGAATACCTTTCGTTGTCGATCAAAATCGGGGCCTTGACCATGGAGCATGGGTTGTATTAAGCATGTTGTATCCTGATGCGGACATTCCTGTTGTTTCGATGTCTGTTGCACCAAACTTAACCCCTGCCCAGCAATACAAAATCGGACAATCCCTAGCAAAATTAAGAGAGCAAGACATCCTTATTGTCGCAAGTGGTGGAACAGTTCATAATTTAAGAGCTGTCAGATTCGGTGATGAAGACAAAGTCGATCAATGGGCTCAAGAATTTGAGGGGTGGATACAGGAGCATATAGAAAAATGGGACTTAGAAGCACTTTTTAACTATTCAACCTTAGCGCCACATGCTCAATTTGCCGTACCGCCGAATGGCGCCGAGCACTTTATTCCGATTTTCTATGCGATGGGGGCAGCCGATGATGCAAAATCAGCAAAATTGCTGCACCGAAGCTACCGGTATGGGAATTTAAGTCATAGCGTTTGGCAATTTGGATAATTAGAAAAAATTCCTATCAATAAGGCATAACAGATGAAACAAAATCTTAAGTTCAGCTTTTGTAGGCCATTGAGATAATATGAAAAGACCAAATCGATGATTGATTTGGTCTTTTCTATTATGTAAATTGAGAAGGAAATGTTGTTAGATAAGATTATAGAAAGAGCTAATATATGAAAAATGATAAAGATAACGGTACAATGTAAATGATTACAGAGTTAAGGGGGAACCACCATGAAAAATCAACTGCAACCGAATGAATATGCTCCATATTATCAACCATACATTAGCCTTGTACCTGAAGGGGACATTATTCAAATTCTTGAAGAACAGATTAATGAAACAACAGCTCTTCTACAAGGACTGAGCGATGAACAGGCTTTGCTTCGGTATGCGGCAGGAAAATGGAGTGTCAAGGAAGTAATAGGTCATATCGCTGATACAGAGCGAATTATGAGCTTCAGACTTCTCTCAGTTGCTCGTGGCGAAACGGCTGCACTTCCGGGATATGATGATAACCTGTATGTCGAAAATGGAAAATTTGAAAGACAATCTGTTATCGAATTACTTGAAAATTTTGCAGCGGTTCGCAAATCCACTTTGCATTTGCTGAAAAGTTTGCCAGAAGAAGCATTTTTGCGTCGTGGAAATGCAAATGGATTTGAAGTAAGTGCCAGGGCTATTGCCTTTATCATGGCCGGACATGAGCGGCATCATCGAAAACTTATAGAAGAAAGATATCTTCAATCAGATAATAACCGTTCTAAATAGAATGGATAACACTAAATAATGAATAAAATCTAAAAAGGATGTGCTCATCAGGAAGCTCCGTGATGGTTGATGGAGGGGCAGTAACATCAATTTAAAAGGATAAGGACGTATGGTCGCATCGCATCATTCGTCCTTATCATCTATTCCCTAATCCTTAGTTAGTTTTATGTTTCTACAAGTTTTCCTTCCATGGATTGGGAGCTGTCACACCTGATTATTTTTTGTTAAGGAACTAATAAATGTCTTAACATTTTTTTTGTCTTCCATTATAGGAGTATATACATAAGAAAGTGTACGGTTAAAGGTATAATTTTTTAGTTTAATAATGGAAAGATTTTGGTGCTGAATATCTCTTTGGATTACACTACCCGAAAGGAGCGACAGACCTAAACCGCTGATTAAGGTTTCTTTAATACCTTGATTGCTGCTTATCGTTAACAGGGATTTAACTTTTAAACCGTTTGATCGGATTACATGAGTAAGATATTCACGTGTTCCTGACCCCACTTCCCGTGTTAACCAGGTTTGACCTTGAAGATTCGCTATTGATACTTCATTATTTTTAGCAAGTGGATGTTGGGGAGAAGCAACAACAAATAATTCATCTTGCATAAAAGGGTGGACAGATACTTCTTTATCGTTTGTTTGACCTTCTATTAGTCCAATATCGACTTGATACATTCGGACGAATTGGACGACTTCTTCTGTATTCCCAATCACAACCTCTAGCTCTAGCTCTGGATGGTCTTTCTGCAATTCAATTAGAAATGGAGGTAAGATGTATTCGCCGATTGTAAAGCTGGCCCCGATTTTCAGCTTTCCTTTTAGAGTAGTATGATGCTCTAAAATATCCTGTTTTGTTTGCTCGTAAATCGTGATCATTTGCTTGGCACGTTCATATAATAATTCTCCGATTGGAGTAATCTTTAATGATT
Organism: Bacillus sp. T3; assembly: GCF_033449965.1. Lineage (NCBI taxonomy): Bacteria > Bacillati > Bacillota > Bacilli > Caryophanales > Bacillaceae > Bacillus > Bacillus sp. T3. The sequence continues at coordinate 2,993,833 of NZ_CP137761.1, read as the reverse complement.
TATTTGATCGCTGAAATAATATAGTTTGGAATTCTTTTTCTAAATTTTTTATATGTAAGCTTACACTTGGCTGGGACATGAGAAGAATCTCAGCTGTTTTGGTAAAATTTTTTACCTCGGCTAAGGTCACAAATGTTCGAAGTGCGTCATAGTACAAAAAGATCGGCTCCTTTAATTATTAGGAATATTAATAGTTATAATCATTAATATTTATTTTACTAATGCTTTGCCATGCGGTAAAGTTCAAACTATAATAATATTTGGAAGACAAGGGTGAGAAAGGGAACGATTACGACAAAAATTTGGATAATTTAATTTTATTAAATAATTTTATTTAAAAACCGACTTGAAATATCGGAATAATATAGATAATATTAAATTATCATACTAGCACTCATCATTGGCGAGTTAGCAATTCGTAAGAGAATAAGAAAAGTAATGAAAAATGTAAAATGAAGCACGATAATTTTATAATCCTATGTGAGGTGGATACTGTTGCAATTACAGGTTATGAACAGTCCGTTCAATCAGGAGCAGGCAGAGCTCCTTAATCGCATTCTGCCGACCTTAACAGAATCACAAAAAGTTTGGCTGAGTGGATACTTAGCTGCGTCTGTTAACACGACAGTCCTTGCAGCGCAAGGTACACCAGTTGAACAAGGAGCATCAAAACAAGCTGCTCCAGCCGTTTCTAAAGAAATAACCATCCTATATGGATCACAAACTGGCAATGCTCAGCGTCTTGCAGAGAAAGCTGGAAAAACCCTTTCCGATAAAGGTTTCAAGCCCACTGTTGCATCAATGAGCGATTTTAAGCCGAGTAATTTGAAAAAGGTGAAAAACCTTCTGATTGTCGCTAGCACGCATGGTGAAGGAGAGCCGCCTGATAACGCACTTGCTTTCCATGAATTCTTACATGGAAAAAGAGCACCTAAACTGGAAGATTTACATTTCTCGGTTTTGGCTATTGGTGATAGCTCATATGAATTTTTCTGTCAAACTGGTAAAGAATTTGATGTTCGCCTAGCAGAGCTTGGTGGTACAAGACTTTACCCGCGCTTTGATTGCGATCTTGATTTTGAAGAACCTGCAGCAGAGTGGCTTACTGGAGTCATAAATAGCTTAACTGATGTACAAGATAATGCAGCATCGACTGAAAGTCAAGCATCCGTTCAAGTAACTTCAAGTGAAACAAATGATATCGTTTATTCAAGAAAGAATCCATTTAGAGCAGAAGTATTAGAGAATCTAAACTTAAATGGTCGTGGCTCAAATAAAGAAACTCGCCATCTAGAGCTTTCATTAGAAGGGTCAGGACTTACTTATAAACCTGGAGATAGCTTAGGGGTTTACCCAGAGAACGATCCGGAATTAGTGAATGCACTACTAGACCAGTTAAAATGGAATCCCGAAGAACTTGTTACGATTAATAAAGAAGGTGAATTAGCACCGCTGAAAGATGCGTTAACCCTTCACTTTGAAATTACCGTTTTAACGAGATCACTTCTTGATAAGATTGCCGAGTTAACTGGCAGCGAAGAAATTCGCGCGCTAATAGCCAAGGGGAACGATGAAGTTAAAGCATATGTTAATGGGCGAGACCTACTTGATTTAGTTCAGGAATTTGGCCCATGGGATGTTCCTGCTCAGGATTTTGTAGGTTTGCTTCGAAAGCTGCCACCACGCCTTTATTCGATTTCAAGCAGTATTGCAGCAAATCCTGATGAAGTACACTTAACAATTGGTGCAGTTCGTTTCGAAACAAATGGCCGGGAGCGTAAAGGGGTTTGCTCGATTCTTTGTGCAGAACGTCTGCAGCCTGGCGATACATTACCAATTTTCATCCAATCAAACTCTAATTTTAAGCTTCCTGAAAATCCTGATACGCCTATCATTATGGTCGGACCTGGAACAGGTGTTGCTCCATTCCGTTCCTTTATGCAAGAGCGTGAAGAAACAGGGGCACAAGGTAAATCATGGATGTTCTTTGGTGATCAGCATTTTGTTACTGATTTCCTATATCAAACTGAGTGGCAAAAGTGGATTAAGGACGGCGTGTTAACAAAAATGGATGTAGCTTTTTCTCGGGATAATGCTGAAAAAGTGTATGTTCAACATCGTCTTAAAGAGCATAGCCATGAAGTGTTTGAATGGATTAAAGAAGGTGCCTATATTTACATTTGTGGTGATAAGAACAATATGGCAAAAGATGTTCAAAACACTCTTATCGATATAATTGAAAATGAAGGCGGCATGAGCCGTGACAAAGCAGAGGCATATCTCTCCGATTTGCAAAAACAAAAACGATATCAGCGTGATGTATACTGATTTTTGGACTGAAAGGAGTTTTTCAAATGGTGAACCAAATACTAAAAGCGCCGGACGGCCCACCAAGTGATGTTGAAGATATTAAAGAAAGAAGTAACTATTTACGCGGTACTCTAAAAGAAGTAATGCTTGACCGTATAAGCGCAGGTATTCCTGAGGATGATAACCGTTTAATGAAGCATCATGGTAGTTATTTACAGGACGATCGTGATCTTCGCAACGAACGTGCGAAGCAAAAGCTTGAGCCGGCTTATCAATTTATGCTACGTGTCCGATTACCAGGCGGTGTGGCTACTCCAAATCAATGGTTAGTAATGGATGAGCTTGCTGATAAATATGGGAATGGAACTTTGAAGCTTACAACTCGTGAAACTTTCCAAATGCATGGGATTTTAAAATGGAACATGAAAAGCACGATTCAAGAAATTAATTCTGCTTTAATGGACACCATTGCAGCCTGTGGAGATGTAAACCGGAACGTTATGTGTGCGTCAAATCCATATCAATCAGAAATTCATGCTGAAGTATATGAATGGTCAAAAAAATTGAGTAATGATTTATTACCACGCACCAGAGCCTATCATGAAATTTGGCTCGATGAAGAAAAGGTTGCCGGCACTCCTGAGGTTGAAGAAGTCGAGCCAATGTATGGACCGCTTTATTTGCCACGTAAATTTAAAATAGGTATTGCGGTCCCACCACATAATGACATAGATGTTTTCTCTCAAGACTTAGGGTTCATTGCCATTGTCGAAGATGAAAAGCTAATTGGCTTTAACGTTTCCATCGGTGGAGGAATGGGTATGTCCCACGGAGATACTGCGACTTATCCACAGTTGGGTAAAGTGATCGGCTTTGTTAAACCGAACCAGTTATATGAAGTGGCAGAAAAGGTCATTACGATTCAACGTGATTACGGGAACCGTTCCGTTCGGAAAAATGCACGTTTTAAATACACAGTAGACCGACTTGGGCTAGAAAATGTGAAGGCAGAATTGGAAAATCGACTAGGTTGGAGCCTGGATGAAGCAAAATCCTTCCACTTTGACCATAATGGTGATCGTTATGGCTGGGTAAAGGGTGTCCAAGGAAAATGGCATTTCACTTTGTTTATCGAAGGCGGACGTGTCGCTGATTTTGATGATTATAAGCTAAAGACAGGCTTAAGTGAAATTGCAAAGGTTCATAGTGGAGAATTTCATTTAACCTCTAATCAAAATGTCATTATTGCGAATGTATCGAGTCAGAAGAAAAAGAAAATTAATGAGTTAATTGAAAAATACGGATTAACAGATGGGGCACACTATTCAGCACTTCGTCGTTCTTCTATCGCATGTGTTGCGCTACCAACATGTGGATTAGCAATGGCAGAAGCTGAACGCTATTTACCGACCTTAATTGGGAAGATTGAGGAAATTGTCAATGATAATGGTCTTGGAGATAAAGAAATCACTATTCGAATGACCGGCTGTCCGAACGGCTGTGCACGTCATGCACTCGGAGAGATAGGTTTCATTGGCAAGGCACCAGGAAAATACAATATGTATTTAGGTGCTGCTCATGACGGTAGCCGTCTTAGCAAAATGTACCGTGAAAACATCGGTGAAGCTGAAATATTAAAAGAATTAGGCCAAATTCTTCCGCGTTATGCAAAAGAACGTGAAGAAGGCGAGCATTTTGGTGATTTCGTCATCCGTGCGGGGATTATTAAAGCGACAACAGATGGTACAAATTTTCATGAATAAGTTGAAATAAAGGAAAAAATGACTTAAGCGAACAGCTTTAAGTCATTTTTTTTGGACCAATAGAAGCCTTCAACTAAAACTTCTATCGGAAATTTTTAAATGAGAAATAGGTATAAAGTACAAACATTAGGCTATTTATCCAATCATTGCTACTTTCTTTTGAATACTCTTATATATGGAGGCGATGTCTATGAGTGTGAAAAAGGTGAAAATTTCACAACTACAACAGGAAGGTAAGGAATTTTTAAAGAAACAAAGACTTAAATCAGAAAATAAACAAGCGGAACCCGATCAAAATACTGGTCAGGAGAGTGTAGTTAAACCATTAGGAGCAGATAATATGAATCATATGAATCAACAATCAGGAAAAAAAGTTCCTTTAGTAAATAAAACACGACAAATGCAAACTCATCCTCAAAAAATAACGCAACAGGCCATGACATGGAATAGTCCTGAGTTAACAGACGAGAAAGAAGTAATAGTCAATCAAAATTTGCTATCTGCTAAGACAAGTATAGATGTAGATGTACAGCAACTTGAACAAGACATTCTCGATCTTAATGAAGCAGGTAGTGTATTATTTAAAATTCCAGTCTTTTTTAGTCATCAAAATCTTACTTCGCTAGGACCAGATGATCCTCCACCACTGTCACAGGAACAACAATTCATCCTTCAATTATTTAAAGAACTAAAGAGAGTGCTTCTATTGCCTAGAACATTAACCAATTCAACTCAATACCCCGATACAAGATTGGAAAATATTTCAAATATCATTAAGTCCAGCTTCGGTACTATAGCAGTATTATTAGAGCAAACACAAACATCATATGGTGAGCCGTATACACCATTTTCTCAATTCGAGCCAGCAATGGCTTATCAAAAAGGTCATCCATTGCTACTCGTTATGCAAGATACAATGACATTAAAAGCAGGTGGTGTTTGGGACGGTGTTGGTTCCGTCGTACCATTTAGTCCCATCATTTGGCATTCGGAAGCTTCTTCAGTGGAGGAGTTTTTTAACAGCTATCAGTGGAATGCAGCACTATACAAATGGGCTAATCAAGTAAGAAATAAGTATAATTCTGAGGGTAGTCAAGCTTAGATTTTCCTGTTATGGAATAGGGCAAAAAAAATCCCCGCTCATCTATAGAGCGGGGTACATGAATAAATAAAGTAAATGGTAGACAAATCATACCATATATTCATTAGAATCTATATACTTTTTTATCAAATACATACAATTATTTGTCGATAAATAAAGAAAATTGGTGGTTTATTAGTCAATAATGACTTAATAGAATGCTGCTCTGCATCCTTTCATAGACTAATAATAAAAAGGTTAGAACAGAAATGGGGATTTTTATGTATTATCCTTACTATTCAAACATAGGTGAACCCTATACGAATCAAAATAGACATCACCAATATATAGATCAAATAAATCATCACAATAAAATGACGGTAAATGGCAAGGGAGAAATCACAGCAAGACCTGATCAAGCAAAATTAACAGTTGGTGTCGTTACGGAAAATATTGATGTCGAAAATGCACAGCAAGAAAACGCAATGATTTCTACACGTGTTATCAATGGACTAAAGCAGTTAGGAATCGGTGATAGCGATATTAGAACGAATGTATATTCGATTCAACCACAATATGATTATATTGATGGAAAATCAGTGCTAAGGGCTTATCAGGTTGAACATCAATTGGAGGTTACGGTAAAGGATATTGCAAAGGTTGGATTGGTTTATGATCAAGCATTAAAAGCTGGGGCGAACAGAGGCGGGAATGTCCAGTTTTTTGTATCAAACCCAGAAGGGTATTATCGAGAAGCATTGAAAAGAGCTTTGCATGATGCAATTGAAAAAGCGGTAACGATTTCTACTACCATTGGGACGAACTTGAATAAAACTCCAATCAAAATCGTTGAAGAACCCGAACCACAGGACCGGATTTTCCCAGTATTTTCATATAAATTAGCTGCTACAGCTGAAGCGGGAGTACCGCCCATTCAAAAAGGTGAGTTTAGGATTGTAGCCAATGTTAAAGCTGAATTCAAATACTATACTAAAACTTAATGATTTTTTTGGCTGATTGAATGACTTCCTGACCAAGGGAATATTTCTCTTGGTTCATTATCCTTAAAAAAACCTCCGCAATTTCTGGATCAAATTGCTTGCCTTTATTTATTTCTATTTCAGTTAAGGCGTAGTCAATTCCCAAACCATCTCGATACACACGACTAGAAGTCATTGCATCAAATGAATCGGCAATGGCCATGATTCGAGCAGGGAGGGGAATCTCTTCCCCTTTTAATCCAAAAGGGTAACCTTTGCCATCAAATCGTTCATGGTGGTATAAAATCATTTCTAAAACCCCTAACTCACGGATAAAGGAAATCGGCTTTAATGTTTCATATCCAATAACAGGGTGGGTTTTAATGATTTCGTATTCATTTGCTGTTAGTTTTGCTGGCTTTATCAGTACCGATTCAGGGACCCCAATTTTTCCTGTATCGTGCAACAAGCCACCGATATAAATCGCTTTACATTGATATTTTGATAGGCCCATTTTTTTTGCGATTTTTAAAGAATAGCTAGCAACATTCTCTGAATGATTAGCTGTATATTTGTCCCTTGAATCGAGTAGCTTTGAAAGGGTCATGATAAGTTCCGTTTCATTTCTTTTTTGGATAATGTATTGATTGGTAACTGCTGCGGAAAGGAAGGTAACGAAGGTATAAATAAGCAGAAGGGCGAAAAAGGCTGTTGGATGATCGAAGCCTCCACTAGAAAAGGCTCTAAAGCATGCAATAGTGGAACTAATAATGACCTTGAACCATGTTGATTTAGTTGAAAAACCAATCCCGAAAAAAATAACAATCAAGATATACATAAAATTAAATTCAGCTGACCACAATGTAAGAATAGGTACGGTGATTAAGAAATTAAAGAAAAGACTCCGATAGAATAGGGAATTTTCTAAGGTAAAGTAAGCTTTCCTTTCCAAATATAACACCTCATTTTGAGCTATTTTTCTAAATGGAATGATTAGATAAAAGGGAGTTTTATAGATTTGCAGGAGGAGTGGAGGATCCGAAAGTAAGCAATAATGTAGTGTTTTTTATAACATTCTACCCGGGACTAGAAAAATCCTGTGAAATAATATGAAAAGAAAAAAATAGAATGAAATTATTACATTAATATGAATTTATAGGGTTTATAAAAATATACATTGCATTTTAGTTCACAATCTAATGTAATTCGATTATAATTGATTTATAAAAAAAATAGTATCTATCTTCGGGGCAGGGTGTAATTCCCGACCGACGGTGTTGAGAAGAAATTCTCTAAGCCCGTGAGCCTTTTTTAGGCAGGATTTGGTGAGATTCCAAAGCCGACAGTATAGTCTGGATGGGAGAAGATGGAGGTTTAGTGGCGTTTAAGGTGAATATTAGACGTTTATTAAGTATACCTTCGAATTCATTCTCCCTCAAGTTAATCATAACTTGGGGTTTTTTAATGGAATGAAAGGTTGGTAGCTAACTAAATCTTCCCTTCTAGGAATGATGGATCCTAAAATGGAGGAGAAAGAAGAATGAAAAAGAACAAAGTAAGAGCGTTAGTTTCAATTGCCATGCTAAGCAGTATCTCGTACATTTTGATGTTTTTGAATTTCCCTGTACCACCATTTCCAGCGTTTTTAAAAATTGACTTCAGTGATATTCCAGCTCTAATTGGTGCAATTATCCTTGGACCAATGGCTGGCGTACTAATTGAATTAATGAAAAACATTCTTGACTATTTTATTAAAGGCAGTGAAACAGGGGTTCCGGTAGGACACATTGCTAACTTCCTTGCTGGGATTTTATATATTTTACCGACTTATTATGTTTATACAAAACTTAAATCAAAAAAAGGCATGACTTTAGCACTTGTTCTTGGAACAAGCATTATGGCCGTAGTTATGAGTGTTCTGAACTATCTCGTCATTTTACCGGCATACACTTATTTCTTAAATATGCCAGCAATGAATGGGGCAGAAATCCGTCAGTATATAGTAGCTGGTATCCTGCCGTTTAATTTTATTAAAGGGGTTGCGATGTCTGTTCTGTTTATGCTTATGTTCACGAAAATGGGAGCATGGCTGAATAAGCAGAGTGTTGCATTTAAATAATGAGGATAAATAAAGCAAAGCTCTAGTTCAATGAAAGAACTAGGGCTTTTCTTATGTAAAGGAAATATGTATGAATGGTGCTTGCGCCAACCTTTATTAGATTTTGCCATGTTTCATTAGGGAGAAATTAGATGTATCAAACCTGACTGTGTTGGAAAAGGATATAGAAGCTAGCATTACTTTTACTTGAGAGGGAAGAATACAATGAAAATTCGATTTGGATATGTGGCAAATGCATTAGGTTTGTGGGATGCAAGTCCGTCAAAGTCTTTAACCTTTGCTCGGTATTCTGCACTTTCCAAGGATGAGAGAACCGAAAAGCTTTTAGCTGTCACTGCAGAAAATTTACAGCATACAAAAAGAATTCTTCATTATAATATTGCTCATGAAATTGAGTTGTACCGCTTCTCAAGCTCACTTGTTCCGTTAGCTACACATCCTGAGGTGATGTGGGATTTTGTTTCCCCTTTTAAAGCACAATGGTCGGAAATCGGGGAACTAATTAACAGATTTAACATCCGTCCGAGCTTTCACCCCAATCAGTTTACGCTGTTCACTAGTCCACGTGAAGACGTTACGATAAATGCAATTAAAGATATGGAATTTCATTACAGAATGCTTGAGGCTATGGGGGTAAATGAGCAAGGAGTCCTGAATATCCATATCGGTGGTGCTTATGGTGATAAGAATGAAACGATTGGGCGTTTTCATCAAAATATTCAACGCCTTCCCAACCAAATAAAAAAGGTCACCACACTAGAAAATGATGATAAAACCTATAATGTCGAGGAAACGCTACTTGCTTGTGAGCGGGAAGGGGTGAGAATGGTCCTTGATTTCCATCATCATATGGCGAATAAAGGGGATGTAGGTCTCGACATTTTGCTAGAGAGAATCTTTAATACCTGGTCTGGATCTGTTTTTCCGCCGAAGGTTCATCTTTCATCCCCAAAATCAGAGTCCGCATATCGTTCTCATGCTGATTTTGTTAATCTCGATTTTGTTGTTCCATTTTTAAAAATGGCAAAAGTCTTGAACCAGGACTTTGATATTATGATCGAGGCGAAACAGAAAAATTTAGCGATGCACAAGCTGGTTGAAGACATTTCCTCGATAAGGGGCGTGAAGCGAATCGCAAGCGCCATGGTGGAATGGTAAATCATTGAATTGTGAGCGAAACATTCCTTTTTGAAAGTGAAAAAAATTCTTAGATAATCCAATAATCCCAAATCATTTTAGCTCAAATGTACTCCGGTTAATTATCTCAACGTCATTTCTTTTGTTTATTTCCCCCATTAGATGAAACAGTGCTTCATCTTTTCTTTTTGCTTCTATCATGCAATCGATTTGGGGAACACTTCCGTTTACTTCTTTTAAAAAGCGAAAAAACATCTCGACATCTACATAATCGGAATGATGTCGAAACTCTTTATCATTTTTTGGACTAGAGATATGCATTTTAAGAGGGAGCGGTGAGTTCTTCCAAGTGTCAACGACACGATTCCAATGATTATACCAATTTTCATTAACATGAAGGGCAAGGTGATGATGATAATCAAAAACAAGCGGAATATCCAGCTTTTCACACAAGTACAAAGTGTCTTCAAGATTAAAGGAAGTATCATCATTTTCAAGCATAATCATGTTCTGAATTGACCGTGGTACGTCCATCCAATTTTCAACAAAACGCTCTAACGATAGTTCTGTTTCTTTATAGTTCCCTCCAATATGCATGACACAGCGATGAGTCGGGTCAATTCCCATTCCTTTTAATAATAAATAATGAAGCTTGAGCGTCTTAATTGAATTTTTTAAAATATGCTCCTGTGGAGAGTTGATTAACACAAAGTGATCGGGATGAAAATCGATTCTCATTTCATTTTTTTTAATAAAATGACCAATTTCCAGAAGGCTTTCCTTTAATGGCCTCATATAATTCCAGTCAAGAAGCTCCTCGTGGTTGGCTAATGGAATAAGGCGTGAGGTTAAGCGGTAAAAATAAATATCCGATGCAGCATTATGCTTTAATAGACGTAGTGTATTATGTAAATTTGACAGGGCAATTCGTTCTAATTTTCTAAGGGCGGCTTCCCGGTCCTCAATTTTATGAAATTGGGCAAAAGTCATTGTTTGCGAAGGGGATGCATTCTTTAATTCCATGCTCATTGCCACATAACCTAGATGTACAATCGTCATGTATTACATCTCCTTATCAATGGATGAGCAGACAAAAGAAACTGTCTGCTCATGAATGGATAATTAACAATTTTCTGCTTTATTGTGGTGTAAAGGCGGAGGAATTAACCAGCCTTTTTCTTTATTTAGGCGAAGGACTTTTGCACCTAGAGTAACTTTTTGTGCATGAAATTGGGCAAACATCATCGCGATATCTTCACGGATCGATTGACCAATGATGGTACTACATGACACTAAACCAGCTGCGATATCAGCGGATAATGTTGCAGCAAGCTCAGGATCCTGGAATCTGGCACCAACTGGTATATCATTTAGACAGGCTTCTGGACGGTCTGGAGGTGCAGGAGGAAGCCCAATTCCATTTTCCTTTAACAGTTCTTCAATTTGTTTTGCCTCTTGTTGGCATGCATCGATAGCTTCAACTATTAATTTTTTTAAATCCTCATCACCCGCATGATTCAGCATTGTTTGATATGCTGCGTTCATTCCTTTTCCAACAAGTAAAAAAGACCATGTACTAAAAACTTCACCATAGTGCATTGGTTCATCTTTTGGATTTCCACTTAAGATTCCCATCGTAAACCTCCTAATAACATTCATCTTTTGTGCCACCTCTCTAAAATTGCACAAATTTAGCATACCCAGAAAATGAATTTGCATGATAAGAGGGATGAAGTAACCTTTTGGAAACTAATTAGACAGAATCCTAAAAAATAAAAAACGGCCACATGGAGGCTTGTCCATGTGGCCAAAAGCATATCGAATCGAATAAAAACCTAACTACATTCAAATCTTAAAAGTGAGACAAAATCTAGGATTAATCTTCCATTGTTGATAAATCGCCAGTAGGAAGACCAAGCTCCCACGCTTTTAAAACGCGACGCATGATTTTACCTGAGCGAGTTTTTGGAATAGATTCTCGAATTTCAAACAAGCGAGGTGCAGCGTGAGCAGCTAGCTTTGTTTTAACAAAGTTGCGGATTTCATCAAGCAATTCTTGACTTTCAACATATCCTTCTCGCAGTGTGATGAACGCTTTGATAACTTCACCACGAACTGGGTCAGGTACACCGATAACACCAGCTTCTGCAACAGCTGGGTGCTCAACAAGCTTACTTTCAACTTCAAATGGTCCTACACGCTCACCAGAAGTATTGATAACGTCGTCAACACGGCCCTCGAACCAGAAGTATCCATCTGCATCCTTATAGGCTGAATCACCTGAAATAAACCAACCTTTTAAGAAATATTGCTCATAGCGCTCAGGATTATTCCATACAGTCCGAACCATTGCCGGCCATTTTGGTTTAATCGCAAGATTTCCCATGTGGTTTGGAGGTAATTCGTTACCATGATCGTCAATTATGCTAAGCTGAATTCCTGGAAGTGGTTTTCCCATTGAACCAGGACGAATCGGGTTACAACGGAAGTTCGCACAAATGGAAGATCCTGTTTCAGTCATCCACCAGTTATCGTGAATTCGTAAATTCAATGTTTCAAGGCCCCAGCGTATAACCTCAGGGTTTAATGGCTCACCTGCAGATAGAACATGACGAAGCTTAGAAATATCATATTTTTTTGGAAGCTGATCGCCACTTCCCATTAATAAACGGAATGCTGTTGGAGCACTAAACCAAACGGTTACGCCGTATTTTTCGATTGTTGCAAACCACTCATCAGCGTCAAAGCGACCGCCGCGCAATACGTTTGTAACCCCATTTAGCCACGGAGACCACATACCAGCAGATGTTCCAGTTACCCAGCCAGGGTCTGCTGTACACCAATATACATCGTTTTCCTTCAAATCATAGACCCACTTACCAGCAAGATATTGATGGATCATTGCATCATGAACCTGAAGAACACCTTTAGGTTTACCTGTTGAACCCGAGGTATAGATTAATAACATACCATCTTCACGGTCAACCCACTCAATTGTGTATTCATCAGAGCTCTTCATTAAATCATTGTATAAAAGTTGATTATCAGCTGTAGCTTCGTCTGCACCAACTAAAATCACATACTGTAAATCTGGTAATTCACTTACAGGAATTCGCTTAAGTAGCTCAGGTGTTGTAACAACAGCTTTTGCGCCACTATCAAGTAAACGATCCTTAACTGCTTCCTCCATAAATGCTTCGAACATTGGTCCAGCAATAGCTCCAATTCTGATGATACCAAGCATTGCAACATATAATTCAGGGCTCCGTGGCATGAAAATGAAGACACGATCTCCTTTTTCAATACCATTAGCCTTTAACCCATTGGCAAATCTACATGAAAGCGCTTTTAAATCAGAAAACGTATATTCCTCATTACGGGTGTTGTCGCTATAGATAAAAGCTTTCTTGTCTCCTTTTCCTTCATCAACATGACGGTCAATCGCTTCGTAAATCATGTTTACTTTACCGGTTTTAGACCAAGTAAAGTTTTGTTCTATATTTTCCCAGTTCATCTCTTTTACAGTTTCATCATAATTTGAAAGATTGGCTGTTGCATCAATTGTATCGATTCCGATTACATCTAAAGCTTTTTCCATCTAACATCCCCCTAAAATAATTTATAAATTGTTATAATACAGATTATAAAACATTTTAGTATGGTACAACAACATATTTATTAAAAATTCTAAAAATTTTTACAAAAAATCGAGTAATGCTGACAAAATTAAACGTTTTTCATGAGCTATCGTGCCCGAAGAGGATGCAAAAAAGCCCGTGAGATAACAATAAGTAGTTTATCGTTCCCATAGAGGTCGAAAAAAAGCCCAAGCGGTAACGATAAGTAGTTTATCGTGCCCGCAGAGGCAAAAAAAAATCCAAGAGGGAGAACGTCTATATTTTTGTGTAAATGGTTATACTTTCCAATTAAGGAGATGATCGTTTATGCAAAACTTTGGTGATATGACCATAAGAGAATTAGCCAGTCAATGTGAAACAGTGGATGACATTCAAGTTATGATTCGAGACTTATTTAGAGAAACACTCCAACAGGTATTCGAGGCTGAGATTGAAGACCACCTCGGTTACTCAAAACACAATGTGAAAGGAAACAACTCAGGAAATAGTAGAAACGGATACAGTAAGAAGACTATCAAGTCTAAGTTGGGCGAAACAGAAATAAAGATTCCTAGGGACAGAAAAGGTGAATATGAACCTCAAATAATTAAAAAGTACGAGACCTCTATTAACGGCTTAGAGGATCAAATTATTTCACTTTACTCAAAAGGAATGTCTACCCGCGATATTGAGGATCACATGAAAGATATCTACGGTATTAGTGTTTCACCTTCTTTGGTTAGTAAGGTGACTGATAAAATATTACCGCTCGTTTATGAGTGGCAGTCCCGTTTATTAGACCCTGTGTATCCAATCGTGTTTCTTGATGCGATTCACTTCAAAGTTAAGCATGAAAATCGGATTATCAATAAAGCTGCCTATACGGTATTAGGCATCAACACCGATGGTGTTAAAGATATTCTTGGCATTTGGATTGGTGAAAATGAAAGTGCTAGTTTCTGGCTAAACGTTTGCCAGGAATTGAAAAGCCGAGGAGTTCAAGACATCCTAATTGCCTGTAAAGACGGGCTTTCCGGCTTCTCAGACGCCATAACATCTACGTTCCCAAAGACTGATATTCAATTGTGTGTGATACATCAACTACGCAATAATTTAAAGTATGTCCCTACCAAACATCGTAAAGAGGTTATGGATGATTTAAAAAAAGTCTATAAGGCATTTACGCTGGAACAGGCTGAAATGGCTTTTACTGAGTTCAAAGAAAAGTGGGATAAAAAGTTTCCATCGGTTGTTAAGTCTTGGGAGAATAATTGGCTAGAACTAACGGCCTTCTTTGCCTATCCGGTTGAAATCAGAAAGTTAATCTATACAACTAACACCATCGAAGCATTCCATAGACAGCTGCGAAAAGTCACAAAAACAAAGACGGCTTATCCAACCGACAATGCTCTTAGAAAGATAGTTTACTTGGCGACTGTTGGGGTAACAGACACATGGACTAACGCTATCCCAGGTTGGTTAGAATGTAGACAGCAGTTTGAAATCATGTTTAGTGATCGTCTTGGAATTAACGATTAAGTTTGTTGTTTAGTTTAGGGCTGCGCCCTAGGGTTTATCGCTTTTTGTTCTCCCAAAAGGGAAAAAGAGAGGTGAATACACCTCTCCCGTTTGTACAGAACCTTACTAGGTGCTCGGGTTGCTCCCCAGCATTGCCCTATCCCCCTAGTAAGTAAGAGCACTATAGTTTAAGTGTAGTCAAAATTATTGTAATTAAATCATTTACACAAAATAATTTACATTCCCCCAAGAGGTAACGATAGTGGGTTTATCGTGACCGCAGAGGCCGTTAAAAAGCCTAAAAGGTAACGATAGGAAGTTTATCGTGCCCGCAGAGGGCGCCAAAAAGCCTGAGAGGTAACGATAGGGAGTTTATCGTGCCCGCAGTCAACAAAAAAATCTAAAGTGGTAACGATAGGAGCTGGTTGGTGACTTCTTTCTCAAAAACATAAAAGGAAAAGGCACTAGTAGGTGCTCTTTTCCTTTTATTTGTTGGACTCTTAAAAATCAAATCTCAATAATCACTGGCAAAATCATCGGCTTCCTCTTGGTATGTTTAAATAAATATTGTCCAACAGACTTTTTAATACTGTGCTTCATCGCACTCCACTGCCGCACGTTTTCGTCCTGCAGCTCCCGAACTGTTCTTTTTACGATTTCATTAATTTCTCTCATTAAATTCTCGGATTCCTTTACATAGACAAAACCACGGGTAATCGTATCGGGTCCTTGAATAACACGAAAGTCTCTTTTGCTAATCGTAAGGACAATAACAATCATTCCATCTTCGGAAAGCTGCTTGCGGTCTCGGAGAACAACCTCGCCAACATCACCAACGCTTACACCGTCCACATACGTATCGCCAGAGGGGATGCTGCGGGTCTGCCGTGCTTCTCCATGTTCGATGTCGACTACATCGCCATTTTTTAAAATAAAAGTATTTCCTTTTTCGATTCCTACCGATTCGGCGAGTACGCGGTGATGGTGCAGCATCCGATATTCACCGTGGATGGGGATAAAATAGGTCGGCTTCATTAAGGTGAGCATCAGCTTTAGATCCTCTTGATAACCATGGCCAGAAACGTGCATACCAGTTGAACTGCCTGAACCATAAATCACATTAGCGCCTAGCTGAAATAAATTGTTGATGACTTTAGATACGTCTTTTTCATTCCCAGGGATGGGGGAGGCGGCCATAATCACCGTATCGCCAGGATAAACTGAAACATCGCGAAAGTTTCCAGTAGCAAGTCTTGCAAGGGCAGCGTTCGGTTCTCCTTGACTTCCTGTACATAAAATGACGACGTTTTCTGGTGCAAGCTTATCGATTTCCTGAGCATCAATCAACATTCCTTCAGGGATATCAATATAGCCGCGTTCTATGGCGACATCGACAACATTGACCATACTTCGTCCAAGCAATCCGAGCTTTCGGTTTGTTTTGATTGCAGCAGAAACGACCTGCTGAACGCGATTGATATTTGATGCAAAGGTGGAGACAAATATTTTCCAGGTCGCCTTCATAAAGGCGGCATCCATATGATTGGCGACCATTCGTTCTGTTGGGGTCAATCCTGGACGTTCAGCATTGGTGCTTTCAGAAATTAATGCAAGAACCCCTTGATTGCCGAATTCTGCCATTTTATGAATATCTGAGTATTGGTTATTTTCAGGAGTTAAATCAAATTTAAAATCACCTGTATGGACGACATTTCCTTCAGGTGTATGGAAGACAATACCTAGGCAATCAGGAATACTATGGCTTACCTTGAAAAAAGAAACCCCGATTTTTCCTAACTCTAGTGTCGATTCTGAATCAATTTGGACAAGCTTTGTATCTCTTGTTAATCTATGTTCTTCTAATTTTAATTCAATCAAACCGAGAGTAAATCGAGTTGCATAAATCGGAACGTTTAATTTTTTTAGAAAAAAAGGTATCCCACCAATATGGTCTTCATGTCCGTGTGTCACAATGAGCGCACGGATTTTTTCCTTATTTTCCTCAAGGTAAGTCATGTCAGGGATAATTAAATCAACTCCTAACAAACTTTCGTCGGGGAATTTTCCACCACAATCGATAATGACGATATCATCGGAATATTGGACCACATACATGTTTTTTCCAATTTCATTAATACCACCTAAAGCGAAAATCGATAATGCATTATCATTGGTTGTCAATTTCATTCCTCCCAAATACCATTAAATATTAGTAGTATTTCCTTTATGGCATTCCTTTATCTTACTTATTTTTCAAAAATAAGGATTTTAAGAAGGAGGGAATTTTATTAACTGACAATAATGGTTTCTTAGTTCTTAAAAACATTAATAATTTTCACTTCTTCCGGTTGATTTGGACCACGGTAAATTTTGATTTCAGGCCCTGAAGATGCAGAAATTCCACGAAAATGAAAATGATTTAATACAACATTCCTTGCACGATATTGGATAGCACAAATAGGTGCTCCTCGATAATTGTATTTGGGATCACCGATGAAGGAAAAGTGATTGATCACGACATTTCGATAAGCCGAAACAACCAAACCACGTGGGGATGAACCTCCGTATAGCTCTGAAAAAACCGGAGCAATGGCAACAATATTAGTAGCTTGAATGTTGTAGGCTGTTTTCGACTCTTCATCTGTGCTTTTGTGATGCCCGATATGGCGGAAATTATAGGAGCGGTTATCGTGAACGGAGATATGACCAATAATGTTCACGTAAGAAGCTGCAGAAGAGTTTTGATGGGCTTTAATTTCAATCCCGCCAAAGCATCTGGCAGTGGAATTATGGAGAAGCACGACATTTCTCGATCCATCGTCAATCTCGATCCCATTTGAATTTGAAAACCCCTGTTGATGGGCTCTTCCACTAGGATCACACATGTGGCAATGGGAAATGAAAATATGATCGCTGTGGTGGGTCGTAATTCCATCATCTCCAAAGCCATAGCCGTTGAGACCATCTAGCCAAACATATTGACTACCGCCGCGCGCCAGATAACCATCTCCTCCATAATTGTACAATGTAGAGGATATATCAAAGCAATGAAGGCCAGGGTTAATTCCCTCGACCTGTTGGACCCAACCATATTTCACATTGGCATAGGTTAAACAGCTTGAATGGTTGCCCCCAGTACTTGTTTTTACTGCATTTCCTAATCTCTCTACATTCCAATCCAAACTTAATGATCCTACAAAAAGGTGATGATTGCCTCGCCAATGATTAGCATTTGTAACGAGCCTAGTACCTTTTGGTGCATCGTTATGAAGTTTAATGATGGTCCGTCCTTTACCTGCTCCAACAAGGACAGTCCAGGATGGAAGCTTAATGCCTTTAGTTACATACACACCTTCTGGAACGATTACTTTTACGCGTCCCGTCCCAATTGCTTTGTTAAAAGCGGAGGTACAGTCGGTTTTTCCGTCTCCAATTGCTCCATAATCTTGCACATTAACTTCTCGTGTAATGAGGTTTTTAAGCTTGGAGTATTCTTGGTCAAGCAGTGTTTTCCATTCAGGATAAATATTTTTATTTTTATCGATGATGATTTTTGTCCGATCTAGAAGAGTTGCCGGTTTGGAAAATAAGCGATATATACGCTCATTTGTTTTTTGTTTGATGGAGATTTGAGTGGTACCACGCTTTGTTTGTCTCCTGTTTTTTGGTTCTTCATAATAAAGTTGGAAGAGCTGTTCTGTTTCTTGAACCGCCGCAGCTAAATCAACCTGATTTTCCGTTAATTGCGCCAACAATTCAGCATTTTTTTCAGGGTTATGCTGTTTCTCAAAATCAATCATTCCTGTTCACTCCAATGATTTTCTTATTTCCGTTTAAATTTATCAAACATTTTTTCTTTGTAATAGGTGGAGGGAGGTGAGTGGAGAGTGCCTCTTTTTTTCAGCAGTTCTTCAATTCTTAACTGTTTCTGCTGCTTTTTCGCACGTAAGTTTGCTCTTTCCTCGCTACTGTCACAAACGGAAATCAGATCATCAATCGTCAACATTTCTTCCTTTAATCGATCGAGGTCCTCTAGCATGTTGGCGTTTTTTAAGAGTGTATACGCAATTCGTAATTCCTGGGGCAGGTGTGATAGATCTTCGAGTTCTAACGGTTTCCCTTTTCCAGGCAGGTTATCAAACTCGCCGTCCTTCATCGCCCGTTTAATCTTGTCCTCGGCAATGATTGAAAAAATATCCACATCGATCACACTCCTTATTGTAAGTATAGCTTAAATTTCGGTACTTTATCGTCCTCAACAAGACGTTCTTTGGATTGAAACTTTGCAAGAACATTCTTATTAGCTAATTTTCCGAATCTATTAGCGGATATTAGTCGCCTTTTAGCCGATATTGCAATTCTATTTGCCGATTCTATTTTTTGTAACAAATATAAAAGAAGGAGGAACCATTCTAAAATGACTTCTCCTTCCTCTTTATTATAAAAATCTAAAAAGCACCAGAGCCGCCTCCTCCACCACCTACGCCACCGCCACTTGTGCTTGATGAACTGCTGTCTGCACTCCTCGTAGCCATATTGGCTGTGTAGAAGGATGTGGTTGCCATCGGTCCATAATGGGCAAGCGTTCCGATGTCAGGTGTTGGACCAGGATAGATACCAGAAAGATAATTGGGTGTTTTAGGAATCTCGAACGAATCAGTAAACAGGCCGCTTTTGTTTTTAAGGTTTTTTACCTTAATGCCTAACCCGTAAATATAAACGCGCATTTTATCATCCTCGTCGATTGATTTCCACTCATCGAAATTTTTGTCTTTTAACTGTTTTTTTATTAGATTCCATTCATGGGTAATCACTAAACCCTCCCAGGTTTTTGGACGATACGCCAGTGCAAAGACCATTCCTGTTATACATAAAAAGATTGTCGCGAAAAACCAACCGAAAAGACCATAAGCAAAATAGAAGATGAGTAATGGCAATAAAAGAAGGCTTAGTATACCAATTGACCAACGGAGGCCGTTATTTTTGACAAAAAGATTATGTTCTTTGATTTCTTCCTTTACTGTTTGAATCCATTTGGTTTGACTAGATTGATATTTAGGATGATTTTTTTTATTTTTTGTATAAGAGGTTAAATTCTCAAAGCTAAATTCTCCATTTGAACCAATTTCATGAAATAGCAATTTAACAAGGTGTTGTTCATGCTTTAGGAGCTTACTAGTTTCATTGTTTAAAATAAAAGAGTTGTGATCAGTCTTTCTAATTATGCCCTGTCGAATTAGGTCCATCATGGCTGCGCCCATTGCTTCACCGGGAAGTTGTGACCCATTTGTGTAAAGAATCGTTGCAGGAAGACTCATTTTTTGCCCAGGAATTGAGAAACCGTGACTGTCACATTCGCGGGCGACCGCTAATCGAGTTGAACGTGTTCGCAGCCAAGCTCCTAACATAATTATTGCTAAAAGGATGGAGAGGGTAGGTGTCACTATTGTTGCTAAATTTGAAAGCTTACTCGTCATTGCTGCATCATGCTCAGCTTCATCCAAAAGTTCTTGCTTGGCAGCGAGGATCTTTTCCTTCATTGGTGTATCAGCGGCAATTGGAGCCTGCGGAAACAAAGCAGCATCATATGCTACACGGATATCGCCATTTTCTCCTGAAGGAACCTCGCCAAATTGGAATAAAACAGAGCAATCCGATCCAATTTTTTCATTTTTGAAGGCACTGTCATAACCAAATGCTATCACTTCGTCCGTTTCTTTTGGGGGATGAATTGAGATAGTAAGATTTTCATAGGTGGATTCGTTCCGTTCATCAAAAAATGGCCAGTAAAATTCGGCAACATCAGAATAGACATCAACACCGTTCTTAATTGAATAGGTTAGCAAAATGGTAATCGTTTCGTCTGAACCTTTACGGTGTACCTTGTATAGGTCATCTTCCTTTTCTACCTTTAGCGATTTACCATTCTCGGTTGCTTTGAAATGAGAAAGCTTTGTTCCTTCTTTGGGAATAAGCTCCCGGGTTATCCCATTAAAGTCTCCATCAAAGCTGTATGTGTGGGTCTCATTAACATTGACAGTTCCATCTTTATTCAAAAATGCATCAATTTTTACATCAGTAATCGAATATTCTACCGCGAGTCCGTTTCCTGGAAAAAGGAAAAATACAACAAATCCAATTATACAGGTAATGGTGATTAACCGTTTGGAGTTCATTTTCAACACCTACTTTCCTTTTACTTTATACGTCTATTATAGGTGAAGGATTCAAAACTTTGAATTATTTGGTAATTATGCATGAGCTTTTACCTTTGATATTTTTCAACTATCGAAACATATCAATTTTTCCTAAAAAAAATTGAAAAATATCAGTTATATATTACAATAGACAGTGTTGAATGGAGGAATAATATAATGTCAAATTTACCAAATTGTCCAAAATGTAACTCTGAATACACCTATGAGGATGGAAGCATGTTTGTATGTCCTGGAATGCGCACATGAGTGGAATCTAGAATCTGATGCAGAAAATGCGGAGGAAGTTAAAGTAGTAAAAGATTCAAATGGAAATGTGTTACAAGACGGAGATACTGTATCTGTTATTAAAGACCTTAAAGTGAAGGGTAGCTCTTCCGTCCTTAAAGTCGGAACAAAGGTGAAAAATATTCGTCTAGTAGACGGCGATCACGACATTGATTGTAAAATCGATGGCTTCGGCGCAATGAAGCTTAAGTCGGAGTTTGTGAAAAAGATTTAATTTGTAGTGGTTTATACATTTGTGTAAACATGCAAAGATAGCAGGGGGATCCTTCTTATGGATTTACCTGCTTTTTTTGTATAATACAGACAAGACAACACGTGTGCCGAATTTACTTGGCATCCACTGATTACCATTAATACTTGAAATAGGACAGAAACGAATTCCTGTCACAAATCAACCTTACAAGGGCATATGTTATATGAAGGTTTAGGTTCATGACAGGAGGAATATATATGTATCCATACTATGGTTACCGGACATATGAAAATGGAGGGGGCTATAGCCAATATCCACTTACTCCATATACGGATCACTCTTATTTTCAACAATATGAGTCTTTTTTTGAAAGGCAACAGACTATTCGAGGTCAGGCTTCATGGACAGAGGGGGGAAGTATTACCCAATGCGGAATCCCTTGGTCACAAAATCAATATATGACAGTTGCTGTTGGAACAAATAGTCCCTATAAGTGTGGGCAATCCCTAAAGGTTAGGAATCTATCCACGCCAGGATCACGTGAAATCATTGTAACAGTTGTCGATCAGGTTGTTAATTATCCAGCCAACAAGCTTAACCTGCACCGCAGGGCATTTGAAGCATTAGGAGCACATCCAAGTCTCGGCGTGATAAATGTGGAGATCATTCCTTCACCGGAATTAGAGCAAGAACGATGGGGGAAATACTTATTAGAAGTGGCGTTGACGGCCTATCCAGGTTATAACGTTACTGAATATCAATTAGTGGGCAAAACCCAGGTTTCCCCTCAGCAAACAAAGGAAACGTATGATTTCATTTTACAATCACCACGAGATCGAATGAGGGTGCGCGGGAACGTCGACTATAATCCGGTCACTAATCGGGTGATTTCGTTTAATTTAGTGGAAGTGTAGCATTGGAATCTAGAAAATCATTATTTTCCTTTCGAAGTAAGGAAGTATAAAGTAAGTTAATGGAGACTGTTCAAGACTTGTGATTTCGGTCGGAGCAGTCTTTTTAACCCATAGTGCGTTCGTAGACTTTCTGAATAATGATATTAGTTAGAGAAATGAAATACATAATGTATCTTGAGGTTCTTATAGTTTGACAATCTTATTGTTTACCCTTAACACTAAAGTCTACTATAATGATTTCATCAAACATCTCAGATACTAACCTAGTTAAAGCAGGAATTAATGAAGTCAATAAAGATTTTTATTAGTATGCCATAGTAAAAAGGGATCGGTGAATATGTTCAATTTAGCTCCGTTAATGCTAGAAAAAGTGGGGATTATTGTTATCGCCGTTTTTTTGCTCTCACAGATGAAATCCTTTCGAAATATTATTCAAAATGAACACAGCATAAATGAGAAAATGATGCTGATTTTACTTTTTGGTACATTTGGAATCATTAGTAATTATACCGGTATTGAGGTATATCATAACACCTTAAGTCGAGCGGATTTCCTTACCGATATCGAGCCTCAAGCAGCACTTGCTAATACGAGAGTAATGGGAATCGTAATTGGAGGTTTACTAGGCGGTCCGTTTGTTGGGCTAGGGGCTGGTCTGATTGCTGGATTCCACCGCTTTACCTTGGGTGGTTTTACAGCTCTATCCTGTGCCATTTCTACGATTATAGCAGGGGTGGTGGCGGGCTCCTTAGGGAAAAAACGTAAGAAGATGAGAAAACCGATTACATCTGGGTTTGCTGTTATAGTAGGCATGTCTCTTGAAACCCTACAAATGGGTATTATTGTTGGAACAGCGAAGCCATTCAATCAAGCTTGGAATCTAGTACAGCTTATCGGTCTACCAATGATCCTTGTTAATGGTCTTGGAACCATGCTGTTTATGTTTATTATCCAAGCAATTAAGCGGGAAATGGAGCTTACCAAAGCAAATCAGACGAATCAAACCTTTTCAATTGCAGAACAAACACTGCCATATTTTAGACAAGGCTTAAACTTCCAATCAGCATGGGAGATCTGCACGATTATGTTGAGATTTACAGGTGCAGACGCAGTAGCGATTACAGATAACCATCAAGTTCTTGCTCATTTGGGGGCAGGGGCTGACCATCATGTTCCGAAAACGATGCCGGTTACGGGATTGACCCGTAAAGTGCTTGAACAGGGCAGGATTTCAGTCGTCAAATCAAAGCGGGAGATTGCATGCGTACATCAGGATTGTCCATTAGTAGCGGCAGTGGTACTACCGTTAAAAGTAAAAAACAAGGTTGTCGGGACGTTAAAAATCTATTATACAGAACCTGATAAACTTGATAAAGTGCAGCAGGAGCTTGCCGAAGGTCTCGCTAATCTCTTCTCCACACAGCTGGAGTTAGCAGAGGCCGAAAAACAAACGAAGCTGCTAAAGGATGCAGAAATTAAGGCTTTGCAAGCACAAATCCATCCTCATTTTCTATTTAATAGTATAAATACGATATCGGCGTTATGTCGGACCGATGTGGAACTAGCAAGAAAATTACTTTTAGACCTCAGTTCCTTTTTTCGAGGGAATTTACAAGGTGCTAGACAAATGCTGATTCCATTAGAGAAGGAATTAGAGAATGTAACAGCATATCTATCATTAGAACAAACTCGTTTTCCGAATAAATACCATGTTGATTTTGAAATTCAAAAAGGAGTAGAACAGGAACTGATTCCGCCATTTACGCTGCAGCCTATTATCGAAAATGCGGTTCACTATGGTTTTCCTGGAAGTAAAACGAAAGGAAATATCAAGATTAGAATATTAACAGAAGAAGAGCGTCTACATATTTTCGTTAAAGATGATGGAAAGGGAATTCCTGATGAGCGGATAAAGCTTCTGGGCAAGGAAATGGTTGATTCGAAAAAAGGCAATGGAATGGCTATTTTTAATATTAGCGAACGCTTAAAGGGGATTTATAATGGACAAGCACGCTTTTCAATTAATAGTATAGTAGATCAGGGAACAACAGTGTGTATTTCTATTCCGATTGATAAAGGAGGCATTGATGCAAATGATTAAAGCTTATATTGTGGACGATGAGCCGCTAGCTAGAGAAGAGCTAAAATTCTTACTTCACCTGGAGCAAGCAGGTCGATATTGTAGGAGAGAGTGACGGAATAGATGAGGCGCTGATTGATATTACTGTGCTAAAGCCAGAAATTGTATTTTTAGATATCGAATTGGCTGAAGAAAACGGTATGACATTAGCAAAGAAATTAGATGGTATGGAACAGCGTCCATTCATCGTTTTTGCCACTGCCTATGACGAATATGCATTAGAGGCCTTTGATGTTGATGCGGTTGACTATATTTTAAAGCCTTTTTCAGAAGCACGGATTACTAAAACATTAGAGAAAGTAAAGAAAATCAAGGATATTGAAAAAAAGGATCATTCGAGCCACTTTCAAGTTAAGCGCGAAGGAACTGCAAAGCTCGCGTTGTTAGTTGATGATAAAATCATACTGTTAAATTATGATGATATCATTTATTTAGAATCATCTGAGGGTAAATGTACGATCTATACCCAAGATCAACTCATTGTTGTGAGTGAAGCATTAGTGGTATTGGAGAAGAAACTTGTCGGAAAGAGCTTTCTTCGCGTGCATCGCAGCTTTATTATAAACCTGGATTATGTTTTGGAAATCGAGCCGTGGTTCAACTCAACCTACAACTTATTGATGGCAAATGGCTCAAAAGTACCAGTTAGTAGAACCTATATAAAGGATTTGAAGCAGCTCCTAGGAATCTAGGTGTATATGTTAGTGTTGTGAGTCAACCACGTTCTCAGTTGACAGAATAATCATTTGTATTTCAATTTCGTAAATTTGTAATTCATCTTTCCATTTATGCATTTTGTCATGAAAAATGAAAAAAAACGTTTTCATTTAATATGATAGATACGAGGATAGCAAAAATGGGAGGAGACAATATTATGAATGCGGTTACAATTGTAATTGGCTCTATCTGTATCTTATTGATCGTCTACCGGTTATACGGTACATTCCTGGCTGCAAAAGTTTTGAAGTTAAATGATTCAAAGCCCACTCCTGGCTCATAAATTAGAAGATGGTCAGGATTATGTCCCTACTAACAAATGGGTGGCATTTGGTCATCACTTTGCAGCGATTGCTGCAGCAGGTCCACTAGTCGGTCCTATTTTAGCAGCACAATTCGGTTATTTACCAGGTTTGATTTGGCTGCTTGTCGGTGCGGTAATTGGTGGTGCCGTACATGACATGGTCGTTTTGTTTGCCTCGATGCGTCGCGATGGTAAGTCACTATCTGAGGTAGCGAAAGAAGAATTAGGTCCTGTTGCTGGATTTTGTACAGGCTTAGCTATGCTATTCATCATTACAATTACGATGGCGGGTCTATCACTCGTTGTCCTACATGCGCTAGAAAGAAATCCATGGGGAACCTTCGCTGTCGGGATTACGATCCCAATCGCGATGGGGGTAGGATTGTACCATAAAAAAACTGGTAACCTGAAGGTTGCAACAATCGTCGGCTTTGCTTTAATTATGTCAGCCATTGTTTGGGGACCGAATATCCAAGGTACTTGGTTAGGTGATGTGTTAACGCTTGAAATGAGCACTCTTGCTATTATTCTTCCAATTTACGCGTTCTTTGCAGCAGCATTACCAGTATGGCTCTTGCTGGCACCTCGTGATTACTTAAGTACGTTTATGAAAATTGGTGTGTTTGCTGCATTAATTATTGGTGTATTTATTGTAAATCCTAGTGTTGAATTTCCTGCCGTAACAGAGTTTATTCATGGTGGAGGCCCTATCATTGCTGGTCCAGTGTGGCCGTTTATCTCCATTACGATTGCCTGCGGTGCTATTTCGGGTTTCCACGCTTTCGTTGGATCAGGTACAACTCCAAAGATGATAAATCGTTGGAGTGATATTAAAGGGGTTGCCTTTGGTGCTATGCTCGTGGAGTGCTTAGTTGCGATTATGGCGTTAGTGGCAGCTGTATCCTTACAGCCTGGTGACTATTTCGCGATTAACTCCACACCAGAGAAGTTCGCAACATTAGGGATCGAAACCGTCCATTTAGATGAGTTAAGTAAAGAAATCGGAATGGACCTTGAGGGCAGAACAGGTGGCGCTGTAACACTTGCAGTCGGAATGACCTACATCTTTACTGCGATTCCATTCTTTGAAAAATTAGCTTCTTATTTCTATCAATTCGTTATCCTTTTCGAAGCAGTGTTTATTTTAACAGCAATTGATTCAGGAACTCGGGTTGCCCGTTATCTGATTCAAGATTTCTTTGGAGATTTCATCAAACCGTTAAAAAGGACGGATTCATTACCTGCCAATATTATTGCCAGTATATTTGCCTGCTTTGGCTGGGGATATCTTTTGTACTCCTGGTGATATAAGCTCGGTGTGGGCACTGTTTGGTGTATCCAACCAATTAATGGCCTCAATCGGCTTAATAGTGGGAGCAACGGTTGTCATGAAAATCGCCGAAAAGCGTTGGTATATGCTCACTTGCTTAATTCCGCTTGCTTATCTGTATGTAACAGTGAATGTAGCAGGGTATTGGATGGTTAAAAATGTGTACCTGAATTCAGCAAATCCAGGATTTAACGTGTTGAATGGTATTCTTTCCATCATCATGCTCATTCTCGGCTTTGTCATTATGATTACATCAATCAACAAATGGATTCAACTAAGCAAAATTCCACAGCATGAACTGGTAAAAAAATCAGAAAAAGAAGTCGCATAATACGAAGCAGGGAGTCCAGAAATGGGTTCCCTGCTTTTTTATATCTAGCTAAGTTAGTTGTTCTTTTTTAATGGATAGGCGTAGTATTAAGGAGGCCATCTGTGCTCGAGTCAACTTGCTTCTCAAAAGAACACTTCCTCACGTTTACCACTAATTATTAACAGTAAGAGCATTAATTTCAGGTGACAATCTATCCATCAATGATGCCATCTGCGCACGTGTTGATTTCTCCTTTGGTCTAAACGTTCCATCATTAAATCCAGTTAAGTATCCCTTCTGATAAATTGTTTGAATAGATTTGTATGACCAGTCTGTTGGAGAGATATCCGGAAAAGGATTGGTTGACGCTTCAGTATAACTAAATTTAAAAATGTTTTGTAATATTGTCGCTAATTGTTCTCGAGTGAGAGGATCATTTGGACCAAAACGATCGTTACCTAAACCATTGATCATTCCATGCTCACGTGCAATTTCGATTTCTTTTTTTGCCCAGTGGTTTGCTATATCAGTAAACACATATTCTTTTGGAGTATCATCAGCATAACCCAAAGCACGGACAAGAATGGTCGCTCCTTGGGCACGAGTTAATTCAACACCAGGAGAAAACGTTGTAGCAGAAGTTCCCGTCATCCAGCCTTTGGAAGATACTGCGAGTATACTACTCTCACCCCAATGAGTTGAAGGAACATCTGTAAAGAATTTGCCGTTTAACCAGGCTGTATAATAATCCCATGTTTCGGGAGTTTCATGGTACAATGCCCATGACCCAGTGCCTCTTAGATCATATTTTGAAATTAATCGTAGTTTCGCTTTTATTGATTGTTCATTTTCATACCAAATAACATAATTTCCTGGCGTTAATTTAAGCGAACCTACGAATGCTTCATTCCCAGGAGGAATTGTAAAGGTTGCGTATGGTGATTGCTTTGTTTCATTGTATAAGTATTTCCCATTAAAGCGTGAGACTAGGGGAGCAATTCGATGGCTAGACAATCCGTTACCCGTAATAGAAATTCCATCGGTTGTTGGGCCATCTAATTTCCACATTCGTCCATAAAAAGGGAGACCATTAACAATTTTAGTAAGCGGCACATTTGAATTAATCGCATATTGAATACATCGTTCCCAGAAAGGTAAGCTAGCAACAGGTCCGACTGGACTTTCAGCTCCTTGCCAGGATTCATCATAAGCCATAATCATTAAGTAATTTGCATAATTAGCTAACCCTTTGTAGTCATAAAACCCATGCCATCCTGTTTGCCAACCATTTGGATTACCTGCGACAGAAACTGCTACTTCCTTATGTTGAGGAATATATTGACGAAGTAATCGTATAAAATCTGTGTGTTCATCACGGTAACTTCGCTGATATCCAGAATGCGTCCCTGAGACACCTACACCTTCAATGTCAACATTAACTCCGTCTAAGTTATATTTTTCAACGGCTGCGGCAACATCACGAGCTAATTGTTCACGATACAGTAATGCATTTCTACCATTTACTGCATTCCAATGATTAGCTAAAAAAGGAACAACCTTAATGCCTCTGTTGTGCATTTCGTTAATAAAAGCTGTTTGCAGAGTCCAGGTGATTTGAAGAGTTCCCTCTTGAGTGATATCAAAGTAATTTGGTGAAACGACATGTACACTTTCTTTAGTAGAATTTACTTGATTTACATAAGTGTTAGGACTTCCAAAAAAGATATATGACATATTAAATCTCTCCGATTGAGCAGAAGTTCGAACTGACAAAATAACAAACAATATCATAAATGAAATGAGAATTTTACTTTTAATTAACGTATTCATGATCAGTATCCTTTCAGGCAGCTTGTTTGTATTTTCTTAAGGAAATACAGCTTCGAAAGTATAGTTTTGATTTACTAGAAAAATGTTATAGGTAATGTCTCCAAAAGAAAAAGTTTGATCTTTTACATTCACTAGATTGGCATTCGGACCTACACCCATTAGTGAAAAGGTTTCGTCAAAATCTGTCATTTCTGGGTTAGATAATAATAATAGTTGCCACCAACTAGTAATCATCGAGAAATTTTCTTTTACAGAACCACTGGTTCCAATCAACTTAATATTATGGATAAAATTCTTATCGTTTACAAAAACTTGGAGCTCAGTCGTATTATTTAAAGTAGTTCGATAGTAGTTGTTCGTTTCAGTTTGTACCTGTTCAAGTGAATGAACGTAATTTTCGCCAGTGAATGTCTCTGATATAGCATTCCATCTGCTTCGAAATTCTTCAAAGGGGAGAAGGGAACTAATATTGTTATCTACTACTTTTTCTTGTGCATCCTCTTTTTGTGTGGGGTCATTTCCTTCTTTAGCTTGTTCATCCTCTATGTTCGGGCTATCTTCTTCGTTACCATTATCCGGGCTGCTCTCAATGTCATCTAACTCTGATGCTTTTTCGGGTTCGTTATTTTTTAGATTTTGTTCCTGCTGGGGTGTTTCGGGCTGTTCTGGTAGTTGAGGAGCTCCTTCAGGTATATCAACTTTTTCTTGTTCTTGATTTTCTACACTATTATCCATTCCCTTATCGGTTTCAGTAGGTTCGAGAATTCCATCAGTCTGTGTTTGGATTTTATATCTTTGAGAGGGGTTATTTACATTTGTTTGGTTTGCATTATTGTGTCCATTACATGCAACTAAACTAACTAAAATAAGAAGTATTACTGCTGTTCTCGTTAACATATACCATTACCTCCCTCTTGAAAAAATTGAGTTCCAATTTCTTTTATTGTTAGCTAATACAAAAAATTATTACTTTGTAAAATTTTGGACCTTGGTTATTTAATTTCCATTAATGGAAAACCAAAGATTTTATTTGGGTAAAATTAGCATATTTAGAATTTTTCAGGTATGAACTTAGCAATTATTAACATACTAGGAAGGTGAAAATAAAAAGCAAAAGAGCTGATTTAATGGACAAAGTAGACATTTTAGGGATTAAGGTATCCTGTTTAACAAGCAAGGAGACATTTGAACATTTAGTCACTGAAATAAACAATAAGAGAAAACAATTTGTAGTTACGGCAAATCCTGAAATCATTTCCTATGCATATAAAAATAAAAAATATTTAAATGATATTCAAAAGGCAGACATCATAACGGCTGATGGGATTGGTGTGGTAAAAGGAGCAAAATTATTAGGACACAATATCCCAGAGCGGGTAACAGGAATTGATATTTTTTATGATTTATTAAAGGAATCAAATAATAAACGATATTCAATCTACTTGCTGGGTGCAGAAGAATCCATATTAATGAAAACCATAGCGAATATCAAAAAAACATACCCAAATGTCAACATTATTGGCTATCATCATGGCTATTTTGACTGGAATGATGATGAAACCATTGTTAATGAAATAAAAGAGAACAAACCAGATTTGATTTTTGTCGCATTAGGTTACCCGCTACAGGAACAATGGATTGCACGACACTTAGAAGAATTTAATAAAGGTGTTTTTATCGGAGTGGGAGGAAGCTTTGATGTTATAGCTGGAGTAGTTAAAAGAGCACCAAAAATTTGGCAGAAAATGAATTTAGAGTGGTTTTACCGTTTAATGAAAAAACCTACAAGACTAAAACGGGTCATGCGGTTGCCACAATTCTTATTGATTCTATTGGTACAGAGACAAAGGCTAAGACAAAAGGTTTCTCAAAAGGTTGAACACAGATTATGAGCCAGGGATTCATTCGTGGTGCATTCCTGATTACAATGGGTTCGATTATCGCTAAAATAATCGGTAGTTTATTTCGCATTCCTTTACAAAATATTGCGGGAAACCAAGTATTCGGTATCTATACGCTTGTATATCCTGTTTACATGGTGGCATTAACTATCGCTGGAGCAGGCATTCCATTAGCTATTTCAAAACTAATTGCTGAAAATAGAAATAATGGTAATAACAGAGCGATCCAAGAGATTTTTAGAACCTCACGTATATTGGCCATGATACTAGGTGGGGGAAGCTTCATTCTAATCGTTTGTTATTCTCATATGATTGCTGAGCTGCTAGGCGGGCAAATGACCCGACTAGCATTAATTATTGTTTCAACAACCCTTTTAGTTGCCCCGTTTATGGCAGTTTATCGGGGCTTTTTTCAAGGATATGAAAATATGATTCCAACAGCAAGTTCTCAAGTCATTGAACAGTTTGTTCGAGTGGGATTTATCCTAGGTGTTGCTTTTATCTTAGTACACCGAGATTTATCTCCGACAATTATCACAGCTGGGGTTATGGCAGGATCAATAGTTGGAGCAAGTATTTCAACTGCCTATTTATGTGGTGTCTACCATCGATCAAAATTTGTAGAAAAGAAGGAAATTCATTTTTCTTTGAAAGTATTCATCCATTGGTCGAAGAAAATATTAGCGATATCAATCCCTATCTGTATTGGAAGTATGTCTCTTGCTGCTGTATATTTTATCGATTCAATAACGGTTCCCACATTACTTAATAAATTCGGTCATGAGAAGGATGCAATAACAGAACTATATGGATTCTATGGAAGAGGCCAAGCCCTTGTACAAATGGTTGTTGTATTAGCACAATCCCTTGTGTTGTCCATCATTCCAACTATCACATCTGCTCTAGTTAAAGGAAATAAATTGGAAGTACAAAATATTACAGACAAGGCGATTCATTTTACACATCTCATCTCTTGGCCACTCACTGTAGGACTTTGTGTTTTGACGACCCCACTAAACTATTCTTTATTTGGCGATGTCCGAGAGACGGTTTTAGTTTCAACGACCCTCTTCAGTGCACTATTTACTGCATTTTCAGTGCTATCAACTGGCATTCTACAAGGATTAAATCGCTCTATTTTTTCGGCCATTATAATCATGGGGTGTTCATTGCTAAAAGTTGTCTTAAATATCATTTTAATTGAGAAATACTCGCTAATTGGCGTTGCAATTTCAACGATTATTGTGTTTGCGACCATGACTCTCTTAAATTTTATGATGGTATCAAACCTAACAGGTGTTAAAGTATGGAAATTAAAACATTCTGTATTTGCAGGATCTGCATTAGTACAGGGTTTTTTGATTTCTATTCCATATCATTGGGTGAAAATTCTAGAATGGTCTCGGATAGAAGCATTAGCCTATACTGTTTTTATATTTCTAATTGGTTTGGGAATATATGGTGTTTCTATTGTTGTATTTAAAGGTATTTCAATAATGGAGGTAACAAAAATTCCAATTATCGGAAAGTGTTTTCGACCAACCTCATATAAAATTGGAAAAACCCGTTATTTCAAATAGGAGAGATTCAAATTGAAAAAAGTATTTTGGGGATTCATTTTATTCGCAATGCTCCTTTCTATCCCATTTCTTGTTGAAAGGATTAAAATTGAAATTTCAAATAAATCGTATGAGGTTTCGGTTCCCTATTCTGATATTGAAGCTTTACATGATGCTGGGGTACCAACTGATCAAATTTTTAAAAAATTGAGGAATGCAAACGTAGAATCATTAAGCTTTAATCCATTATCTTTATTTGATCTAGAAAATAGAGGATTAATTCAACTAGTGACAAAAGCGCAGATTTTACAACACATAGATAAAGTGGTGCTCCCAAAAGAAAAAGGGATTTGGATTGAATTACTAGACCCCCAACACGTGCTAGTAAATGCAATACCCGAGGCAATTAACAGTAATTATAAAAATATTATTAAGGTCAGGAAATATAAATTTGCAGACAAGGAATTTCTATTTATTCCTTATGGAACGAAATTAACGTTAGCTCAATCCATTTCTTTTGATATGGACGCTATTCATGAAGCGCTTTCATACAAATTTTCAATCGTACCAAGATTGAGTAATGATTTTAATGATGAGGACGAGCAGCATCCTTTGTTCCGTCAAATGCAACAGCTAAAGAATCATTTTAATCATATTATCTTTATTGGAGAAGAAATAGTAGGATTTTCGAACAATAACGATACTCAAAGAATAGAAAAAATGGCAGATCGAATTAATGGATGGAATAAAAATGTAGTATTAATTGAAAACTCAAATCAAAGAGGATTTCAGGAGCTGGTCCCACTAATAGGAAAAAAACTAATTCGTTTACATAGTATGACTCTTGGAAAAGAAATTCCACAGCAAACGAATGATATATATCGAGGGGCCAGGGCTGTTAACGAGAGAAATATCCAATTATTGTACATCAATATATTAAATAAAAATCCATTGGAATTCTACCAAACGCCTTCGGAAGCGCAGGATACCCTTAAGGGAACAATAGATTTTCTAGAAAAATTGGATGAGGAAATAGATAAAATACCAGCAGTAGCAGAGCCTTTTAGCTCATTTACCCAGCCGGTTTGGTTAAAGGTAACAATGTTAATCGTTGCTGCAGCTTTTATTGGACTTACGCTAGGAACGTTTCAAAAAAAATGGCTAGTGCCAAGCTTTCTTTTGACATTATCAGTTAGTGTAATTTTCGCAATGTTTTTGCAAACCTCCATACTAACAAAACTAATTGTTTTAACGGTTGCTGTTTTGGCACCAGTTTATGCTATTCGAACTATGTTAAGTTCCAGTAGAAGAGGGAGCCTTTCTTTTCTGAAAGGACTTGGAATTACTTTGACAGGTGGCTGGATTGTTGTTTTTACATTATATGGTTGGGAGTATTTAGTCCATATTGATAGCTTCCGTGGGGTAAAGATCCTCGCCCTTCTTCCAGTGATTATCGTTTGGATGATGGTAACCGGCATGGGTTGGCTGAATAATAATATTCGTTATCGGGATATAATGATATTCGTTATCCTTATAGGAGTTGGATTGTTCTACATAAGCCGAACTGGAAATGGTGGATTAACAATTCCCTTTGAAATGTCTTTCCGCCAAGCATTAGAAAATATTCTTGGTGTAAGGCCAAGAACAAAAGAGTTTCTACTTGGGATACCATTTTTGATTTTTGGTGTATATTTGGTAAGAACCGGGTACGAATGGGGAAAATATTTCTACATTATCGGGACAATCGCTTTCAGTTCGATCATTGGTACTTTTACTCATTTGCATACACCTCTATTAATTTCACTATATCGGACAGGATTAAGTATTATTTTGGGGATCGGACTTGGAGGACTATTCATAATGTCCTGGAATTTTCTTAATAAATTCTTCATTCCAACGAAGGAGAGATTTTCATCATGGAAATTGTGATATCTGGTTATTATGGTTTTGATAATTTGGGGGATGAGGCTATTCTTTTTTCAATTATCCAAGAATTAAAAAATAACCTTCCCAATACACGTATCACTGTACTTTCAAATAACCCTGATAATACAAAAGAATTATATGGCGTTAATGCTGTGAATCGATGGAATCTATTAGATGTCATGAAGGCAATAAGGCAATCAGATGGATTAATCAGTGGTGGTGGAGGTCTCTTACAAGATAAAACTAGTAGCAAAACGATTAGCTATTATTGTGGGATAATGTGGATTGCGCATTGTTTCGGTAAACCAGTTTTTGTTTATTCACAAGGAATTGGCCCAATCTCTAAATATTTTAATGAAAAAATTGTATTGCTAACCTTAAATAAAGCATCCTTTATCACCGTCAGAGATGAAGTTTCTAAACGTTTACTTCTTCAATTAGGCGTTAAAAAGGATGTAACTGTTGTGGTGGATCCAGTGCTGGGAATAGATTTTGACGATACAAATCATTCCAATTGGCTTAAACAAAGCATTAAGGGAGAGCGTTATATATCTGTATCTGTTCGTAATACCCATTCACAAGATGTGATAAAAAAAATTGCATCAGGGTTGTCACCTCTAGCTGAAAAAGGAAAGAAAATCGTATTTGTTCCAATGTTTGGAAGCGAAGATTATCATTGCTCGCTGGAAGCAAAAGAAAAGATGACCAAAGAAGCACAACAACATACATATATTGCACCATATGATTTGTCTATCGATGAGAAAGCAACCATAATTGGATCATCTGAATTATTAATTGGAATGAGGTTGCATTCATTAATATTAGCCGTTAAAAAAATGACACCATTTATTACTATTTCATATGATCCAAAAATTGATGTTTTTGCAAAAATGTGCGGTCAAAGTATCATAGGTCATGTTGATTCTAGTTCCTGGGATGAGCAATCTCTAATAATGGACATTGAGAGACGACTAGTACAAAAAGTACCGTTGGCTGAATGTACGATTCAATTTGCTCGTAAAGCAAAACAGGTGGCAAAAAAACCTGCGAGCATGGTATTAAAAAGACTACTAATTAATAGAGTTAATATGCGATTGAATGCCTTAGAAAATAAATAAACCTCTGATTTGATATAAAGTCACAGAGGTTTTTTATTATTAATATTATGCCTACAAACCTAATATTTCTCCACAAACACTTTTGCTTTTGCAAGGCGCCATCCTGTTAAAAGAGCTGAAACAAGGCATATTCCAGCGGATGCAATAAATACGACATGCATTCCTTCAATAAACAACTCTGGTCGCTCAGGAATGACTCCTGTAACACGTGTTCCTGCTTTGTGACTCATTACAGCAAACAATGTTGTTGTAGCAACCGTAATCCCAACAACCATTCCAACATTTCGAATTAAAGAATTCACACTACCAGCAATTCCTAAGTGCGGTTTCGGAACTGTGGACATGATTAATGAATTATTAGGTGATTGAAACAGTCCGTTGCCAATCCCTAACATTGCGACCAATACACCAACCAGTGTAATTGAACTGCCTGTATGAAGTGTGGCCAGCCCAAGCTGCGAAATGACCATAACAATTAAACCGACAAACGTTAGTAGTTCTGAACCTATTTTATCTGATAGCGCACCACTTAACGGAGCCACAATCGCCATTGTTGCTGGGAAAAGCATGAGGATGAGACCTGCACTGAACGGCGATAAATGCAATATGTCTTGTGTGTAGAAAGGGCCGATAATGTTAAAGCAGAACGTGGATACAAAAACAAGAAACCCACATAAAATACTGAGCGAAAACAACTTATTTTTAAATAAAGAAAGCTTAAGCATGGGTTCAGGCTTATGAAACTCAACCCAGAAAAAGAGAACAAAACTAACAAATGAAAGTGCTAACGCTGATAGAATCAGGTTGTTTTGATAGCCGACCTCTTGACCAAGCAAAAGTCCTGAAAACAAAGTAATGATAAAAATTGAAAATAATAGGCTACCTGAAATATCAAGCTTTACTTTTAAAAAGCTAATGTCTGATGGAAGTAACTTCCAACCAATTCCAATAGCAATTAGGCCAATCGGAAGGTTGACCCAAAAAATCGATTGCCACCCTAGAATAGATAGCAGTACCCCTCCTAGACTTGGTCCGGCGATACTGCCAAGTGAGACAAATGTACCGATAAAGCCCATCGCCCTCCCGCGTTCATTTGCTGGGAAAATATCCGTAACAATTCCTGGACTATTGGCCATGGTCATCGATGCACCAATCGCTTGGATGATTCGGAATAGGATTAATAACGGTAAATTGGAACCTAATCCACATAAGAGCGATCCGATTAAAAATATCACTGATCCCAGCTTAAAGATTTTTATTTTTCCATACATATCCCCAAGTTTTCCGAAGAAAAGGATAAAGGTACAAATGGCAATTAAATAGGCCGTAACGACCCATTGGATTTGGGATACTGGCAGATTTAATTTCTTCGCAATAACTGGTAACGCAATGTTCACGATGCTGGCATCTAGTGTCGACATAAACACGAATAAATTTAAGATGATTAAAATCGTCCAACGTTTGCTTTGGACATAAACGTCATCTTGGTATGTTTTTATTTTCTTAGTTGGATTCATTCGTAAAACCTCATTTCACATAGGTAGTTGCGTCCGCAACTAATTTTTGATAGTCTAAGTCTAACGGAAAATAGTTGCGCATGCAACTAAATGCACGTTACAAATTTTTTAACAACCGTAAATGAGGTTTAAACCATGTATAAACAACCAATAGGGAAACTTATTTCGATGATTTACCGCAAAAACCAAAAGTTTTTAACAAAAGAACTAAAGCCCTATAATATTGGTGGGGGAGGGCAGCATAGCTTTCTAATAGAAATACTTTTGCACCCTGGAATTAATCAAGATCAACTTACTCATCACTTGAGATTTGATAAGGCAACAACCGCAAGGACCGTCAAGCAACTTGAATTAGCTGGTTACATCGAACGAAAAGTTGATGAGAATGATCGTCGCTCCTATCGATTATACCCAACTCAAACAGGGGTAGATTTCCTACCTATACTTCAGCACATCCTTGAAGAAGCAAATCATCGTTTAACCAAAGAGCTTACCGAGGTTGAAGGGCTACAATTAGTTGACCTGTTGAAAAAGTTAGTTGACGAGTAGCCGATATAAGGAAGGAGTGTACGAGTTATGTTTCTACAGGATTTAATTTTTTAAACAAAATATAAAAAACAAAAATTCAGAAAATAATTCTGTGGCGCTATTGACAAAAAACATGTTCGTGAACTATAATTATCTCAACTTAGAGATATTTTAATTAAAGATAAATGTCAGGAGGGATTGTAAAAAACTGTATCGACAGTAGATGTTTCCGTTCTGATAACAATAAGTGAGGTATATTTTTTTGATAAATACCTAAAAATCGAGATATTTAACTTAAAGATAAAACGCATAGTTCACCAAGAATTGCAAAAAGGTAAAACAGGTGGTGTAAGAATAATGGGTATATTTTCAAAACTTTTCTCAAATTCGACTATAAAGGAGAACGAAAATATGACAAACGAAACGTTAAAAATTGGAATTATTTTGGGCAGTACAAGACAAGGACGTGTAAGTCCTCAGGTTGGTGAATGGGTAAAAGGAATTGCTGATAAACGTAGTGATGCACAATATGAAATCGTTGATATCGCTGAATATAAATTGCCGTTTCTTGGAGAAGGTACGGGCGAGGAGCCAGGAATCGCTGCTTGGAATGAAAAGCTTGCAAGTTTAGATGGCTTCGTTTTTATCGTACAAGAATACAATCATAGTATTACTGCAGCACTTAAAAATGCGATTGATTTTGCCCGTGAAGCTTGGAATAATAAAGCGGCTGGAATTGTGAGCTATGGTTCAACTGGAGGTGCCCGTGCAGCTGAGCATTTACGTGGAATTTGCGGTGAATTGAAAATTGCTGATGTTCGGACACATCCAACATTGTCATTGTTTACAGATTTTGAAAACGGGTCTGTGTTCAAACCAGCAGAGCTCCATCTAACAAATGTTAATGCTATGCTCGATGAAGTCAATGAGTGGAGCAGTGCATTAAAAACGATAAGACAATAATATTAAATTTAGTAGAAATAAAAGTAAAAGTAAAAGCCAGGGAATAGTCAAATTCTCTGGCTTTTGTGTTTCTTGTAATTCCAAGATTTGTAAGAAAAAATTTTTTAAACATTAATTGAAAATGATTATCATTTTCAATATAATAAAAATGCACATACATATTTTCTTAAAGGGAGCGGAAAAAATGGCAAAGGTAATTCTCGTTTTTGCAAGTATGACAGGAAACACAGAGGAAATCGCTGAATTGGTAGGTAAAGGTGTGAGTGATGCAGGTATGGAATTAGTTGTTCGCGAATTGCCTGCAGGAGAACCAAAGGAACTAGAAGATTATGATGGGATTATCCTTGGTTCCTATACATATGGCGATGGAGAGCTTGCAGATGAATTTTTAGATTTTTTCGATGAGATGAATGAATTAAATCTAAGCGGGAAGCTTGGAGCAGTCTTCGGTTCTGGTGATAGGGCTTATGATCAATTTTGTGTAGCGGTTGATATTCTTTCAGATAAGTTAGTAGAACAAGGGGCCGAACTTCCTCTGGAAGGATTGAAAATAGAATTGGCACCTGAGGATGAGGAAGTGTGTATTGCCTTTGGTCGTAGCTTTGCTGAAAAAGTTAAATCTGTTCATGCTTAATTAAAAGAATGATTAAACTTGTCTATCCATAAAATGGTCTTGATAGGGGTTATAAAAAGACATAATGCTGATTTCTAATAAACCTTTACTGCGTAATCTTAATGATGAATTACTTGTAGCTGAACAGGATTTACATGCTCCGCTCAGATGTCCTAGATTGTGTTCGAGATTTGGGTTCAGGAATCTTAAAAAAGAAAAAACACATAATAGGTTAGTGTGATGGAGAGGAGATGGAGGATGGGAACTTTCTTAAGTGCAACTGCGGTAACAAAAGTTGAAAATGGCGGCTACCTCATTGCAACGGATCAAGAAGGTATCTTTGTAAAGAATGATGGAGATTGGCGGAAGGCGTTACATCTTCCTAATACTAGAATACTTGATTTGAAAAGTGCTGGTCAATTTGTATATGGAGTTGGTGATTCAGGTCTAATGATAAGCAGTAAGAATGGTGGCCGGAGCTGGTCAATCAAGCGTTTCCACACAGCTAGTTCAATGTGGAGTGTTTGCTGCAATGAACAAGGACTTGTCGTTACCCATTCGGATAAGGCTCTGTATCTTTCACGTGATTTTGGAGAGACGTGGAAGATAATTGATCCGTTTCGATTTTGTAAAAAACCACCATCTCCACGATCTTTATGTTTACATCGTGATGAGCTTTTTATCGGTACAAAAATTCATCCCCAAAACGGTGGTATTTGGCGTCTGCATTTAAAAACAGGTGAAATGCGGAGAATAAAAAAAGAGTCAAATAGTATGATCGCTTCACTGAAGGTAAATGAAGGATTTCTTCTCGCTGCTTGTGGCTCTTGTCGTGGGAAAGAGGCTAAAATTGTCTTTTGTGAACTGCTACAGCTTAACAAACCTGAAATGCCCGATTGGGAGACTTGTATCAGTGATAGTGGTGTTGCATGTTATTTGGATTTAACCTTTAGTGACGATGTCCTGTATACGACATCAAGCAAAAATAAAAATGGGGTCGGGATGATTTCCCGAATTTTCCTCAAAGAAAAAAAGATTGTCCCATTTGGCGAAGTTAAAGGTCATGGCTGGCGAATCGTCAACCAAGAGGAAGATTACGTAGTTGCGGGTCTTTATGAATCTTATCATTATAAAAAAGTAGTTCAGTAGGAAGCAAGAGTGAGCTCTTGCTTCTTTTCTATTCTGTGAAAAGAATAATAAAAAAATTAAAACCTATAAAATATAGTTGACAGGTAGGAATTATTGGTATTAAAATAACAAGTAAATATTCGAAAATTTTGTATTTAAATTTTAGAGCACTGATCGGTCAACCGAAGGTCTTTCTTTTATTTATTTGAAATCGATGAAAAATGTAATGTCTTGGGAGGATTTTTTATGAAAAAGTTAATCGTTTTTGCATTTATTGGCTTTTTAGCTCAGTTGATTGATGGTGCTCTTGGTATGGCATATGGTGTAACTTCTTCTTCTTTATTATTAGCGTTTAGCATCGCGCCAGCCGTTGCATCGGCTTCTGTCCACTTATCAGAGGTTGTGACAACAGCCGCATCCGGTGTGTCACATATTAAGTTTGGAAATGTAGATAAAAATATGGTGTTTAAACTGATTATTCCAGGCTCAATTGGTGCTTTTTTAGGGGCAACTTTCTTAAGCAATATTCCTGGGGATTTGGCAAAACCTTATGTATCTATTTTTCTATTATTGCTTGGAGCCTATGTCCTATTTCGTTTTCTTTTCAATTTTAAACCATCAGTAGCAAATGAAAATGCAACTCTTTCAAAAAAAGAATCCATTCCGCTTGGGTTTATTGCTGGATTTATGGATGCAACCGGTGGTGGTGGCTGGGGTCCTATCGCTACGCCTGTCCTTTTGTCTAAAAAGGAATGGAAGCTAGAAAAGTTGTAGGAACAGTTGATACAAGTGAATTTGCGATTGCGGTATCGGCATCGCTGGGGTTCTTTATTTCACTAGGCTGGTCTGATGTAAATTGGTTCTGGGTGAGTGCACTCATCATTGGTGGAGTAATCGCCGCTCCAATTGCAGCTTGGTTAGTTCAAAAGGTTCATCCTCAATTAATGGGTGTCCTAGTTGGTGGTTTTATTATCTTTGTTAATGGAAGAACCTTATTTACGAATTGGATTGAAAATACGGAACTATACCCATATTTGTATGGAATTATCCTTGTTGGCTGGTTAGCAGCTATCTTAGTGACGGTGAGTAAAATTACAAGTAAGACTTCATCTACAAAACTGGTTCTACGAAAAAGTACAAGAAATGTAGTTGAATAATGAGCGGAACATGAAACACTATTCTTTCTGTAATGGGAAGAATAGTGTTTTTTTGTTTTCTTTTTTAAACACAATTAAAACAAGTCAATAGGATATATTTCTTCAAATATATTGAAACTTGTATTCATTTTTTTGAATTTTACAAACATACACCCTGTACCTATAATGAAAAATAACATTAATCTTACCTGTTTACTTGTGATTGGTTATCACAAGTGATGCTGGATTAAAAAAACATCGTAGGAGAGGGGTTTAGGTATGACAATAAATACTACGCTCGGAAAGACTGTTTTCGAAATAGCAGAACAGCTAGCGCAGACATTTAAGGACAATGCAGCGCGAAGAGATCAATTAGGTGGCACTCCAAAGGCAGAGCGCGATCTAATTAGGGAAAGTGGATTATTGAAACTTTTGATCCCGAAGGAATTCGGGGGTTGGGGAGGAACATGGACGGATGTTGTTCAAATCGTTAGGATTTTTTCTAAATATGATAGTTCATTAGCCCATGTTTATGGATACCATTTTGTAAACTTAATAACCGCACATTTATGGGGGAATCAAAAACAACAAGAATATTATTACCTGGAGACAGTAAACCACAATTTATTCTGGGGTAATGCTTTTAACATTGTTGACCTTAAACTTCGTGCACACCAAGAAAATGGTCAGTATGTCTTAAATGGGATGAAAACATTTTGCACTGGTAGTGTCGATTCAGACTATTTGATTGTTTCAGCAGCTTTAGAAAAACAAGAGGATTTATTTATTGCGGTAGTTCCTACAAAACGCGATGGCGTTACGTTAAACAAGGATTGGGATCATTTCGGGCAAAGGCAAACAGATAGCGGAACTGTTTCGTTTACGAATGTAATCGTTAAGGAAGATGAAATCTTACGCGATGGATTTAAAGCAAGCGAGTTTGCGAAGTTACGTATAAATATTGCGCACTTCATTTTAAACCATTTGTTTCTTGGGATTATGGAGGGAGCCTTTGATGAGGCAAGGAACTATTCATTAACTAAAGCACGTCCGCGTTCACCTCAAGTGAATTCAGTAATAGATGATCCGATTTTTCAACGACATTACGGTGAGTTTTATGTGCAAATAGAAGCAGCAAGGCTCTTAGTGGAAAGAACAGATGTCCTCTTCCAACGATTGTGGGATAAAGGAGAAGCGATAACCGAAGAGGAAAGAGCAGAATTGAATCAAGCTGTTTATACCGCTAAAGTCTTTACGACAAAAGCAGGACTTGATATAACCTCTCGCATTTTTGAGGTGCTAGGAAGCCGTTCTACAGCTACACATTATGGATTTGATCGACACTGGCGCAATCTACGGACTATGACTCTGCATGTTCCGGTCGATTCAATTATCCAAGATTTAGGAAATAAGGTTTTGCTAGAAAAATTAACATGATGCAAGAAAGGAGAAGCAATGAGCAGCTTAATTGAGATCAAGCAGACAATCGATTACTCGGAAATGAAAAAGAAAAAAATTGAAGCAAAATCCATCAGCTTTGGATATCAAAGTGGTGAAATATTAAAAAATGTGGATCTGGATGTGCAGGAAGGAGAATTTCTTGTCTTAATGGGACCGAGCGGTTGTGGGAAAAGTACATTTTTACGACTAATGGCCGGACTTGAGCAGCCAAAGAAAGGAGAAATCATCATTGATGGGGTTCCTTCAACAGAGACAACACCAGATTGCGGCGTGGTCTTTCAGGATTACTCTCTATTTCCTTGGTTATCTGCCGAAGAAAACATTGTCCTAGCATTGAAACAAAAGCTAAAGAAACCAAAGAAAGAACTTCAACAAATTGCTGAAGAATATTTAGGACTTGTTCAATTAGGTCACGCTGTCAAAAAATACCCGGGTCAAATGTCAGGAGGAATGAAACAGCGTGCAGCAATAGCAAGGGCCTTAGCGTTTGGGTCAGATTTAATGCTAATGGATGAACCCTTTGGTGCATTGGATCCCTTAACTCGCATTCATTTACAAGATTTATTATTACAAATCAGTCATGACCAAAGAAGAACAATTGTATTTGTTACTCATGATGCGGATGAAGCCATTTATTTAGCGGATCGAATCGTCATGTTCTCCCTAGGTTCTGAGGGTGTCACGACAACAAGTGTCGATGTTCCCTTTAAAAAACCAAGAAATCGAAAAAAATTGTTTAGTAGTAATGAATTTATGAAGTTTCGAGAACACATCCTGACCATTATGAATCAAGGCTTGCTGGATAAATTAGAAGAAAAATACGTGGTTGGTTCGGATGGAGAAGGAATCTAAAAATCTATTT
Source organism: Bacillus sp. T3 (assembly GCF_033449965.1). Classification (NCBI taxonomy): domain Bacteria; kingdom Bacillati; phylum Bacillota; class Bacilli; order Caryophanales; family Bacillaceae; genus Bacillus; species Bacillus sp. T3. The sequence continues at coordinate 2,950,355 of NZ_CP137761.1, read as the reverse complement.
GTACACATTGGAGGAAAGAACGTTGAAGAAATCATTAAAAATTAAGCTGAGGTCTGCCTTCGTGGCACTAACTGCAGGATTTGTATTAGCAGGTTGTGGAACTAGTAAAGGTACAGAAAAAGCATCAACAAGTGAAGTAAAAGAAAATAAACAGTATGAGTTGAAAGTCGGATATGGTCAAGGTAGTGGAGCCACTTTATTTGATGTAGCCGAGCTAGAAGGATTTTTTGAAGATGAGAATTTAAAGGTGGAAGGGGTAGGCTTCGCTTCATCTGCGGATGGGTTAAATGCCTTGCAGGCTGGAAAAATTGATTTGGGGATGACGTTTGGAACCGCAGCACCACTTACGTTTATTTCAAAGGGCTCTGATTTTTCGATTATTGGCGGACATTTAGAAGGTGGTCACCCGATTTTAGTTCAAAAGAAAGATAAAGATAAATATAAAACATTAGATGATTACAAAGGGAAAAAAGTTGGGACAATCCGCATGTTTACCTCTGATATTGTATTCCGTTCGGCTCTTTCTGAGGCAGGAATTGACTGGAAGAAGGACTTGGAAATTATCGAATTTAAAACGCCTGGTGATTTACTTCAAGCGATTTCAAGTGGAAAGGTAGATGTGGCTGTTTCAGCTGGCTCAACCTACTTACAAGCAAAAGAACAAAACTTAGCTGTTGTAAACTGGAGTAATGATTTAAATCCAACCCACGTATGCTGCCGCGTTGTAACTAGAAAGGACTTATTATCAGAAGATAACGGGGAAGCCTATAAACGCTTCTTAAAAGCCCTCATTCGCGCGGAACGGGTAAGAAATGAACACCCAGACGAAGCAGTTGAAGCAGCAAAAACTCACTTAAAATTGGATGATAAAACAGTGGATTCAATCGTCAACGAAGAGCATGCCCACTATTCACCGGACCCTAATAGCAAAGAAGTAAAGAAAATGTGGGAGCAAATGAAAGAGATTGGTTACATTGAAAACGGTGAAGGGATCGATATCAATAACAATATTAATCTCGATCTTTATGAAAGAGCGCTAGATGAATTAATTAAAGAGTATCCAAAGGATAAGAAATATTATCAGGAACAACTAGACCGATTTAATAAACAAAATCTGTAGGGAGTGATACTTGCTCGTGAAAAAAATTCTCAAACACTATACTAGTACAATCCTAATCGGTGTTGTAGTGCTCCTAGCATGGGATCTACTTACTCGATATGGGGGATTAAACCCAGTTATTTTTCCTGAATTAACGAAGGTATTGAGTGTTTTTACTGATAATGCGAAGGAATTATTAGTTGGCCTGAGCAGCTCTTTAAAGCTGCTCGTTCCAGCCTATATTGGGTCAATACTTTTAGGCATTGGTGGTGGATTGTTTCTCGGACTTCAAAGCCGCATACGTGCCATATTTATGCCGTACGTCCATTTATTAAGTCCGCTTCCGCCAACATTATTTGTACCGTATGCAATTGCTGTTCTACCAACCTTTGAATCTGCGTCTATTTTTTTGATCTTTATCGGAACTTTTTGGCCAATTTTTCAAGGAACACTACAAGGTGTTCTGATTATCGATAAACATTATTTAGATAATGCGAAAACACTAAATTTAAAGGGATTTGACTATTTATTTAAAGTCATTATTCCTGCTGCATCGCCTTATATACTTGGCGGAGCAGGCTCAGCGTTAACGCTATCCTTTTTGATTTTAACGATGGCAGAAATGTTTGGAGCTGAATCTGGAATGGGTTATTTTATCCAATATTACACAGATTTTGCACAATATGATTACGTCATTGCCGGGATGATTTTTAATAGTGCAGTTATTTTAATCGCTCTCTTACTCTTTGAAAAATTAAAGAAACGACTACTCTTCTGGACAAATTTAAAGGCGGATTCAGATTGAGAAGCGGGAGAATGAAATATTGTATTCTAATTATGTTAAGTTTAATCATCTTCACGGTGACTGGATGCACTGGGAAAGATGAAGCCAGTCACAATATTACAGATGGACTTGAAGTGACGGTTACGAGTAGTCCTTCCAATGCAAAATTATTAGAACCAGTTAAGGTGCTGGCAACAATAAAGAGTGGTGGAGTTAAAGTTGGTGATGAAGCTCAAGTTGAGTTTGAACTGATAAAAAAGGATGGAGCGCCAATTGGTACTGTCAAACCAGAAAGAATTGGTGAGGGTAAGTATCAAATAGAAACAATTTTTGATGAAGCGGGAGTCTATCAGATTGTCTCCCACGTCACATTAGGAGTGGAACATGCGATGCCCATTCATGAAATATCAGTTTCTCCGTAAGAAGGGAGGAAGACAATTCCTTGCAGTTAAAAAAGAAATGGTATCGAACGACTCAAATGGCCCTCCTGTCGATGCTGGTATTGGTGACGATGTTTGTTTTTTATGCGGAGTTTTTTCGAGAAAAAGAGGTCGATGCGGCTAAGGTTGGTCGTGTATCACCCGGGTTCACGTTGAAGGATGGCAATGGAGTGGAGCATTCATTGTCTGATTATCGGGGCAAAGGAGTAATCATAAACTTTTGGGCAACATATTGTCCTCCTTGCGAAGAAGAAATGCCGTACCTTGAGAGAGCATACAAGCAATATAAAAATCAAGGAATCGAAATCTTAGGTATCAACGCAGATGAACCGACAAGGTTGGTCAATCAATTTGCCTCTGCAAAAAATCTTTCATTTCCGATATTACTAGACCGTAACGGCGTCGTAGTCGAGAAATATCAAGTTCAAAACTTACCTATTACATTTGTTGTCGATGGTAATGGTGAAATTGTAAAAATCGTTTACGGTGAATTATCTGAAGAAAAAATTGCTGAATTTGTTGAATTAATCAAATCAAAATAATTCTTGGTTAAAAAATGGGAGGGGTTTAAGTGGCAAAGAAAAAAACAGTGAAATTAGGGGCAATGATTCATGGCGTAGGTGGCGGCTGGGCTGATTGGCGACATCCTGATTCTTTACCAAATGCCAGTACTAATTTTCAATTTTATAAGGAACAAGCTCAAAAGGCAGAGGAAGGGAAGTTTGATTTTGCCTTTATCGCTGACAGTGTGTCAATAAATGAAAATTCAAGTCCACACTATTTAAATCGTTTTGAACCGATTACGATATTATCAGCGCTTGCAGGTTTGACTCAAAAAATAGGATTAGTAGGAACGGTTACGGTTAGCTACAGTGAACCATACACAGTTGCGCGGCAATTTGCTTCACTCGACCATATAAGCCATGGTCGGGCAGGCTGGAATGTGGTCACGTCTTGGTTGTCTGGGTCCGCGGATAATTATAGTAGAAAAGAACATCCATCGCACCCGGAGCGTTATAAGATTGCTCATGAATTTCTCGATGTGACACAAGGATTATGGGATTCCTGGGAAGATGATGCATTTATATATGATAAAAAAACAGGTGAGTTCTTTGATAAAGAAAAGCTCCATTTTTTGAACCATAAAGGTGAGTATTTTGATGTGAAAGGTCCGTTAAACATTGCTCGTTCAAAACAAGGGCAGCCGGTCATTTTTCAAGCAGGAGTTTCAGAGGATGGCAGAAACTTTGCAGCAAAGAATGCAGATGCGATTTTTGCAGGATTCCAACAAAAAGAGGAAGCAAAGGAATTTTATGCTGATGTTAAAAGAAGAGCGAAGGAATTTGGCCGAAACCCAGATAAACTGTTCATTTTACCTGGAATTGTTCCCGTCATTGGAGATACGCAAGAGGACGCGGATCGAAAGCATCAAGAAATCGCTGAGCTTGTTTCAGTTGAGAAGGCACTGCATGCATTAGGACGGCCGTTCGATGATCATGATTTCACGCAATATCCACTGGATGAGCCTTTTCCAGATTTGGGGAACTTAGGTAGCGATAGTCATCGTGGGACTTCTGATAAAATAAAACAAAACGCAAAAGAAAAGAACTTAACGTTACGTGAGGTTGCCCTCGCCTTTGCGACTCCAAAAGGTCAATTTGTTGGAACGCCAGAAAAAGTAGCTGATCTTATACAGGAGTGGATAGAAGAAGAAGCTTCGGATGGCTTCATTATCGGGGCAGCAACACCAAAAGGTTTGCCAGAGTTCGTTGATCGAGTCGTGCCACTTTTACAGGAGCGTGGTCTGTTCCGTAGTGAATACGAGCATGATACACTTCGAGGCCATTTTGGAATCAAGGTTCCTGAAAATCGCTTTTCTAAAGTCGTTTCAAAGAATTAATGTAGAATAGGTGTAAGCCTCCTAATCGTAAAAAAGTTTGTGATATCGGGAATGACGTGTGTCGATTACACACGTCATTTCTTTTAGGTAATGTGATCAAACTGACAGTGTCGATTGCATTGAAACCCGTATAATTCCCATTAGACAAAAAATCTCCTAAAATTCGTTATAAAAAAGCCCGTCATCAGACGAGCTCCTTAATTTCAAACCAGCTATTGAGTTTCCAGAAACCTAATAGGTATACACGGCAGTAGTATTAGCATGTGGTGTTAGAATCGAGTTGATTGAATTATCATGATACGAATGTCTTTGTTGTTTCCCAATGTCGGTTCCGTAAATATGAATCGTTACAGCTTGATCCTTAAACGGGTTGCGAACACCGTGTATGTCGGCATTTGGCGGATATACAAACGAAATATCATTCTTTTTCGCAATGACCGTATCAATTATCTCTAACTGAATCCCGGGAACTCCATCGCTATCGTTATCATTGTCAATTTTACGGTATCTTGTTTCCTCAATTGCTCCCTCGTAAATTCCGACTAAGCCCCAAACTAAGTGGTCATGAACCGGAGCTTTTGACCTGGCCCCCAAACGAACGCTACAATCGAAAAAGCTTCATCCTCTGGTTTATAAAGGAGATATTGACCATATTTTTCCAGGTGATTTTGGCTGTTTTATCTCTTCAGGGACTAAGCCTTCCTTTTCAAGAAAGGAACGGAAATAGGGGGTTAGACTTTTCACAATATCCTTTTCAGATATAGCATTTTGCAACACATGTCTTACTGTGTCCTCGAAGGCTTGAAAGTGGTGTACAGTTGTCATATTTTTATCTCCTTTTCTAATGCTAAGTATTTTTATAGATTTAATCAAAATATCTTAAACATGATATTAATGACAAAATGCTTCATTGTAAAATAGAAAAAAGAGATTGAGCCATTCAAAAAAATTGAATTTATGAATATTATTGAATTAAACCCACTTGACTTATCGGAAAAATCAAAATATAGTATAAATTAATCATTTTAATAGTATAAGCCCACTGGACAACTGGAGGCATGATTTGATTGACGGATGGGCTTTGTCTACTAGTTTAAGAGTGTATTCTCTGAAGCCTATGAACGTATATCCGTTCTTAGGCTTTTTTTATTTTTATAATAATGAGGTGACAAAATGATGGATTTACGATCAATTAAAACGTTTCAAACCATTGCTCGGCTTGGAAGCTTTCAAAAAGCAGCTGACGAACTAATGTATGTTCAGTCAACCGTTACGATGCAGATTCAAAAATTAGAAGCAGATCTTGGCGTAAAGCTAATTGAGCGGGGAGAAAAATCTATTTAACAGAAGCAGGGCGGGTCTTTAATGAAACAGCAGATGTTTTACTGAAGGATGTAGAGCTTGTCCAACAATCAATGGATCAATGGATGCACGGAGAAACTGGAAAAGTTAGAATCGGGGCAATTGAACCGATGGCGCTTTATCGAATGCCAAAAATATTGGCGCAATATAGTATACAATATCCAAAAGTCCAGATAACGATCGAGGTTAATAACACGCAGAATTTAACTCGTTTATTAAAGGATGGGGAAATTGACTTTGCATTATGCAATACACCAGAACTAGATCATACCCTTTCATTTGAGCCATTGCTGACAGAAAACGTATCATTATTGCTTCCAGAAACCCATCCCCTCCAACAAAAAGAGAGTATTTATTTATCGGATTTTCAAAATGAACGTTTGTTATTAGGGGCTTTTGTGTGTAATTATCGGATTCATTTAGAAAAATCATTAATGGAGGCAGGGGTTCATCCGCAAATTGGCTTAGTTGTAAATAGTATGACCGCGATAAAGGAATACGTCCAAGCTGGGCTGGGAATTGCGGTGATTCCAGATGTGATTATTGGTACCCCATCGATTGGGTTAGTGAAAAGGAAAATTGAGGATTTAAAGGTTGGGGTTGTTACCGGTATTCTTAAAAAGGCAAATGGAATAAAAAATGGCGCAGCGGTGGAACGGTTAATCACTGCGCTTAAAGAGAGTACTAATTAAAAAAGTATTCAGGACGAACTCTCAACGTTAAAAGGGAAATAATTCAATTTTATTGAACGTTACGTTTATTTTTTTCAATTATACATGCAGGGAAACGTGATATATACTGTTTAAAACCAAGTAAATCAATAAGATAAAGCAGGTTAAACAACCAATTATTCCAAATGGTATTAATAGGTTGGTAAGTAAGAGAGGGATGGTCATTTGAGTGAAGTGAAACAAAATCATAAACCACTTGCCGGCATACGAGTTGTAGAATTTGGCCAAATTGCAGCAGGACCGTTTACGGGGATGTTATTAGCAGATTTAGGTGCAGATGTAATAAAAATTGAACGGCCTAATGGTGGAGATGGAATGAGAGCCTGGCCGCCATTTTTTGAAAATGAGGAACAAGAAGCATATAGTGCAAATTTTTCTTCATTGAATCGGAATAAACGAAGTGTTTCGATTGATTTTAATAATCCTGAACAACAACAGCTATTAAAGGAGCTTTGTTTAAAAGCGGATGTAATCATTGAAAACTTTAGACCAGGTGTATTAGCGAAGTTTGGATTAAACTATGACGGTTTGGTTCAGGAGCACCCGAAATTAGTGTATTGCTCCATTTCAGGATATGGGCAAGTAGGTGAGTATGCCAAAAAAGGAGCTTTTGATGTTACGATTCAAGCCTTTAGTGGAATGATGAGTGTGACAGGTGAGGAGGATGGTCCACCCGTTAAGTGCGGGGTTCCGATTGCTGATTTTGGGGTAGGGTTATATGCAGCCTATAGTATTGTCGCTTCCATTTTGAAGGTAAATCAAACTGGTAAGGGCACATATATTGATGCCTCAATGCTAGGGAGTGTACTTGGGATATCGGCCTTACAGACGAGTGAATTTTTTGGTAACGGTGTTGCACCGAAACGTTTAGGATCTGCTCATCCGCGAAATGCACCGTATCAGGCCTTTGCAGCAGCTGACAAACCTTTTGTTATTGCCGCGGGGAATGACAAGCTTTGGTTCCAGGTTTGTGAAGCGACCAATCTTGGTGAATTATTCGAGGATCCTCGCTTTGTTTCTCAGCCATTGCGGGCAAAAAATCAAAAAGAGCTTAAGGGTTTATTAGAGGAAGTATTTGCAACAAAAACTGCTGCTCAGTGGATTACAGAATTTGATCGTAGGGGGGTACCGACCTCACCCGTTAATGATTTTTCAGAAGCACTCGCTCATCCTATAACACATTCGCTTAACATTTTAGAGAAGCTTGAATTACCAAATGGAGTGCAAACAAGTACGGTTGGCTTTCCTGTGAAATTAACAGACTATAGATTTGAAATCTATCGAAACCCACCGAAGTTAGGACAACATAATGATCAGGTGATAAAAGAATGGTTACAGTCTTCAGAAGTTGTAAGTAATAAATAGTACGTTTGATAGAAATTGTGAAAAAACAAAGAGGAGAGTAAAGGTTATGAAACTAGCTTTGGTACTAGCTGAACAGAAGGAAATTATCGTCCCAATTGTCGAAGGGACTGTGATTCGAATATACGATACTGAAACGCGTCAATATGAGGACTATGAAAATCCTGCATTATCGCTACAAAGTGGAAAACGGGGAGCAATAATTAGATGGCTAAATGAACGGGGCATTAATCTATTAGTTACACCACCAAATACTCTGTGTGAGCTCTCCTATGAGGCCGCACAAAAAGAAGAGTTTCACTACTATCGAGTGGAAGCCGAAACGAACTTTACTTATTTACGGCAATTGATTGATCATAACCAATTATTGCTGACCGACCATTTACCAGAGAGCGAAATCCAACCTAGTCATATACCCACAGTGGATGAACAGCGATAGGAGTTATTATGGAAAAAATAAAGATAGAGATAAACGACCATGATTTTTCACAAAAGAAAACAGCTCATCTCAAGCTAAATGTAGAAAAAAACTACAATGCTCTTAACCGAGAGCTTTACCAACAAATAACAAATGCACTTGAATATATTGTGGCAAGGGGAGATATTGGTGCCCTCGTCTTAAGTAGTGAACTAACGGATGCATTTAGTTCAGGGGTCGATGTCAAGTATATTAGAAGTTTGTCAAATGAAGAAGCCGGTCAGTTCTTTCGGAATTTATCGATATTATTCGAAATACTGATAAATTTACCGATTCCCACAATTGCAATCGTGAATGGGTATACATATGGTGCTGGAGCAGATTTAGCTCTTTCATGTGATTTGAGAGTTGCGACTGCCACAAGTGTGTTTCGATTCCCTGGTCCTCAGTTTGGATTGATTCTAGGGACTGAGCGTTTAGTCAATGAAATTGGTGCAGCAAGAGCTCGATACTTAACATTATTAAATAAAAAAGTAAATGCATTTGTGGCAAGTGAATTTGGATTGGTGCATGAGGTTTGTGAGGATTTAAAGGAAGGTAATGAAACCGTGACAAAATGGCTTGAAACCCTACTAAACGTCCCGAACAATACCCTGCAAACATTAAAGGAATTAACGGGAGCTCAGCAAAGTGATACAGCTCATCGTTTAACAAGGGAATCGGTACTACATGGTGATTTTGGCGGCAGATTTTATGAATATGTAAAAAAATAATTCACTTATGGGAGGATGTTAAGATGGTCGAATTTGTTACGATGGCACCTACATCAGGTGATGGAGAATTTGTAGGGGCTATTCAAGGTTCAAATACAAAAAATGTAAATAGTTGGACAGGAACTGATGAATCAGCGGAACGGCAACCGACACAGGAATACATTAAGGAGATTGCCCTTGCCGCTGAAAAAGGAGGCTTCTCGACTTTGTTATTGCCAATCGGTGCTGGTTGCCTTGATCCGATTGTTGTTGCAGCAAACTTGATTGCCTATACAGATAAGCTGAAAATATTATTTGCTGCCAGGCCAGATTTAATTGCTCCAACTGCGCTGGCAAAACAATTTTCAACGTTAAGTTACTGGTCAGGAGATCGGGTCTCTGTAAACGTTGTGACAGGTGGTTCTCCAACAGAGCTTGCAAGTGATGGGGATCATCTTGATCATGAGGCGCGGTATCGGCGAACTCGTGAATACATACAAATATTAAAAAAGTTATTCGCGGGTGAAACAGTATATTATGAGGGTGAATTTTATCATTTAAAAGGTGCAACTCTATATCCAAAGCCTTCGAAAACCCCGAAAATTTTCTTTGGTGGTGCATCAGATATTGGTAAAAAAGTGGCTGCAGACGAAGCGGATGTATATATGCTTTGGGGAGAAACACTTGAAAATACTGAGAAAAGAATTGCTGAAATAAAACAGCTAGCTGCTGAGAGAAATCGTGAACTAAGCTATAGCATTTCATTTCAGGTTGTTCTTGATGAAACAGAAGAAAAGGCTTGGCAAAAAGCAGAGCGCTTGTTAAGCAAAACACCACGTGAACTGCTCGAAAAGAAAGGTGAAATGACGGAAACAGGGGATTCCGTTGGCGTGAAGCGATTGCATCAGCTAATGAAATCTGGAAAGGACCATGATTTTAAAATTGGTCCCAATCTATGGGCCGGCTTAACCCAAGTTTTATCCGGTAATTCAATTGCCCTTGTTGGTACGCCAGACCAGGTGGCGGATCGAATTGTGGAGTTTGTGCAATTAGGGTTTGATAAAGTCCTGTTGCGTGGCTTTCCGCATCTTGAGACGATTACTGAGGTCGGGAAACTAGTTATTCCGAGAGTACACGAAAGACTAAACAAGGCAAAAGTTAGCTAAAAATTCAATGACTTAATCTATTTTGAGAAGTAAATGTTCAATTTGTCTGGTTTTTATTGTAGCTATAATCGCCATTTATCCATTAGTTGAAAATAAAATAGTCTGAACATTTTTAATTTTATATTGACAAAAAATAGAAATAGTATATATTATTATTTAAAGTTAATTAATCCTATTGAATTTATCGGTATTAAAAAAGAAAACCTGGGAGGAAAAAAACATGGCAAACGAAAAAGGTCAACGTATTGAAACGAAAGCAATTCATGCAGGACAAAAGCCGGATCCAACTACATTATCTCGAGCAGTTCCTATTTATCAAACATCTTCCTTCGTCTTTCATGACAGTGATCATGCTGCAAATTTATTTAATTTAAGTGAACCAGGTAATGTTTACAGTCGTATTATGAACCCTACTTCAGACGTATTTGAGCAAAGAGTCGCAGCCTTAGAAGGGGGTGTTGGGGCATTAGCTGTTTCTTCAGGTCAAGCGGCGACAACGTTTGCCATCGTCAATATTGCCTCTGCAGGTGATGAAATTGTATCCTCTAGCAGCTTGTACGGTGGAACATATAACTTATTTTCTGCAACATTAGCGAAATTTGGGATCAAGGTGAATTTCGTGGATCCAGAGGATCCAGAAAATTTCAGAAAAGCGATTACTTCGAAAACAAAAGCCATTTATGCTGAAACAGTTGGAAATCCAAAAGGGGACGTCCTTGATATCCAAGCTGTTTCGGATATTGCCCATGAAAATGGCATTCCCTTAATTGTGGATAATACTGTACCAAGCCCATATTTATTGCGCCCGATTGAATTTGGCGCAGACATTGTTGTACATTCTGCAACTAAATTCATTGGTGGCCATGGAACAACGATTGGCGGTGTAATTGTTGATAGCGGCAAATTCGATTGGAAAAAGAGCGGTAAGTTCCCAGGTTTAACGGAGCCAGACCCAAGCTATCATGGACTTGTCTACACTGATGCTGTTGGTGAAGCAGCGTATATTATTAAAGCCCGTGTACAATTATTAAGAGATCTTGGTTCTGCGTTATCACCATTCAACTCATTTCTCCTATTGCAAGGATTAGAGACACTTCACTTAAGATTGGAACGGCATAGTGAGAATGCATTGAAAACAGCACAATTTTTAGAAAAACATGAAGCTGTTGGTTGGGTTAGCTATCCTGGTTTAAAAAGCCATCCATCTTACTCTAAAGCGCAAAAATACTTACCGAACGGACAAGGGGCAATTTTAACCTTTGGCGTAAAAGGTGGGCAAGAAGCAGCGAAGAAGGTCATTGACTCAATCCAACTATTCTCGCATTTAGCCAATATCGGTGATTCAAAATCTCTTATTATTCATCCTGCTAGCACTACGCATCAACAATTGTCAGAGGATGAGCAAAGAGCCGCAGGTGTGACACCGGAATTAATTCGTCTATCCATTGGGACAGAAGCTATAGAGGATATTCTTGAAGATTTGGATTCAGCCCTAAAAGCAAGTCAAGAAGCAACGACAGCAATAAACTTAGGCTAATAATCGGGTTGTTTTTTAAAAATAATCATATTTTGCAAAAATCAACAATATAATATGAAAAGTAACAATGCATTGCCGACTAGAACACTGGAGGCTCTCTATTAAAGGGTTGTGGACCTAAAATAGAGAGCCTTTTTGTTTTGAGGTGTTTCGAACAATCAATCCCTAATGCTTTTTAGTAAGGCTTGTTAAAGAGCATTGAAGATTTCTGAGTACGATTTTGATTGGAGCACCTAGAGCGGAAAGCAAAGACAAGTAAAACAAAAGTAAATCAGAAATTAGGAGTGATAAGGGTGGGAGAAATTCTTCGAAGAGCAGTAAAAAATAGACGAAAGAAATTAATTGATGCACTAATTGCCTTTAATGTATATAAAAAAGAAGATCAGCATTTGTTTGAATTATCTCTAACAGATTTAGAAAACGAATACAAAAGATTTCAATCCCAATGTTATCCCCATATGGATTTTGGATCGATCAAATTAATGAACAACATAGCAAAGAAGTAAGTATGTAAATCCGCGTAGTTTAATTCTCATACGGGCTAAAATGGCGGGCGAACAAACAATCAATTCAACATTGCGGAGCAAACAGATAGCAATCGTGCACTCACCATATCACCCGCCACCAAGCTATTCATCTCCATTTTCACGATTCCCCAAAAATTTAGATACTACCAACGTTGATACAATTCAAGTATGATTTAGTAATAAGACTAATAGCTTGAAAGGATTGTATCGTTTAAATGATAAGTGCAGTGATACATGGAATTATTTTAGCATTTGGGCTCATTCTTCCATTAGGAGTCCAGAATGTATTTGTTTTTAATCAAGGGGCAACTCAAACGAAATTTAGGAGGACCCTGCCCGTTATTATTACAGCATCGCTATGTGATACAGTCTTAATTTCATTAGCAGTTTTAGGAGTATCGGTGCTAGTGTTTGGTATATACTGGATAAAACTTGTGTTATTGTTAGCCGGCATTTTATTTTTAACGTACATGGGTTTTGTTTCCTGGAACAGCAACCCTAATTCAACCTCATTCGAACGAAAGGCTCTTTCCACTAGAAAGCAAATTGCCTTTGCGATGTCAGTTTCTCTTTTGAATCCCCACGCGATTATGGATACAATTGGTGTAATCGGCACAAATTCCCTCACGTATACAGGGACAGAGAAACTTGTATTTTCAATCGCATGTATTTCGATTTCTTGGATTTGGTTTTTTTCGCTTGCTTTTGTTGGGCGGCAAATTGGCAGGTTAAATAATTCAGTGTTATTCATTCGCATCCTAAATAAGCTCTCAGCCGTCATTATTTGGGGTACGGCCATCCATCTAGTTTTCTCGCTATTTTCTGGGTAGTTGGTTAAGGATATAGTAAAATCGATGATTATTATACATCAAAGGTTGTGTGTAAATTGTCAAAGATATTAATAACAAAACAAATTAATCATTTTCAAGCAGATTGCAGCAATTGTTTTGGACTTTGCTGTGTCGCATTGCCGTATGCGAATTCTGCTGATTTTGCTTATGATAAAGCAAGCGGAACACCTTGTCATCATCTCCAATCCGATTATTCTTGCAGCATTCATCGTCATCTTAGAAATAAAGGATTTAAGGGGTGTACCGTTTATGAATGCTTTGGCGCTGGACAAAAAGTGTCGCAATTCAGCTATAACGGGAATGATTGGCGTGAACATCCAGAATTAGCACAGGAAATGTTTGATGTGTTCCCAATCATGCAACAACTCTATGAAATGCTCCGTTACTTATACGAGGCATTATATATAGAAGAAACTGAACCAATAAAGAATGAATTAAATGAGAGCATCTTTAACATAGAGTCGCTAACAAATTTGAGTCCTAAAGAAATCCTTGCTCTTGATGTCCCCATGCATCGAGTTCGTGTAAATGAATTGCTCCTTTATACGAGTAAAGTTGTGCGTGGCAATGCACCAAGACCGAAAAAACAACGAAAATTGGGGCGAGGGGTAGACTTAATTGGTGCAAAACTGCGTGGCGCAGACTTACGAGGTGCTAACTTAAGAGGAGCTCTTCTGATTGCAGCAGACCTAAAGGGAGCCGATCTCCGTTATTGTGACCTAATCGGTGCTGATTTGAGAGATGCCAATTTAAGTGGGGCGAATCTTACTGGCAGTATTTTTCTTACCCAAGTACAAGTGAATTCGGCAAAGGGTGACAAACAGACAAAATTACCACCTTCACTAAGAAGACCTGAACATTGGGAATAAAGCAGCCTGAACAGTCCACCAGTTACCGGAAAAGGCAAAACTAATCGATAAAGACAGCGAAAAAGAAGATACTGAATCATTTCTCCTATAAATGGGAAATTTAATGGTACTCTTCTTTAAGGAATGAAGCTATGTATATCATTATCAATATCCTTTATTTATTTGCTGGGTTTATATGGGGGGATTGGCGGAATTGGCAAAGATATTATCCAACAATCCTCTTTTTAATAATTGGCGATTTTTTGTATAATTTCCTTTTATACAAAAAATCCATGTGGCTTTTCCACGATGTATTTCTTCCCAATCATACAATCATCACGGTTCTAGCAATGGTTGTTTCCTATTCCGCAACAGTACTAATCTATTTAGGGAGATTTCCCAAAGACAGGAAAAGACGGGTTTATTGGTTTTTTATGTGGTCGGGACTCTATATAATGATTGAATATGTAAATAGTAAGCTTGGTTTTATTACATATCATAATGGCTGGACTTTTGGGTGGTCGATTTTTTTTACTTTCATTATTTTTACTATTCTACCAATTCACCACAGAAACCCTCTGATAGCCTGGTTTTTATCGATTATCATCATTTTAGTTTTGTTATTAAGTTTTGATGTGAAGATAAGTGATATGAAATAGTTTACACAATATCTGAAGTAAAAAATGAAGGGGAGTGGCAGTAAACATGTTGAATGACCACTCCATTTTCTGCTTATAAGGATCTCAGTTTGTGAAACCTAACATTTAATTAACAAAAGTCAATTGTTAGCAGGAGTATCATTCCCACGTTTCCTTAGTTTTTGTTTTAAATGGCGTAGTTGCTTCATAAGCTGCTCGTATTCATCGAGTTCAATTTTGCAAGATTGGATTTCTTTTGCGACTTTTTTAGAAATGTCCTGCTTATCCTTGATTGCTTTAGCTTGGAGAAAAATAAAGACCTTTCGTTCATCCTCTTTCGATCTTTCTTTTCGCACCCAGCCGTTCGCTTCCATCCGAGTGATCATCGGTGTTAATGTCCCTGTTCCCAGGTTCAAAGATGTTCCCAGCTCTTTCAGCGTTACTCCATCCTTTTCCCAAAGTGCTAATAAAACTAAATATTGTGGATACGTTAAACCAAAAGGCTGCAAGACGCTGGTATATAACTTTGTAAACTCACTGGATGTTTCATAAATCGAAAAACACAGCTGCTGTTTTATCGGTAAAAAATCTTCCATCCTGATCACCTCTCATTTCAATCAATCGATTTGAGTAACGTTAAGAAAATAATCTTACTAAATCATCCTCGATTTTACTTGGAGTAGTTGTTGGTGCATATCGTTCAATCACTTGACCTTTGCTATCAATAAGGAACTTTGTGAAATTCCATTTAATATTTTTTGAAAGGACGCCCTTTTTCTGTTCTTTTAAAAAGTTAAACAGCGGTTCAGCGTTTTCCCCATTTACGTCAATTTTGGCAAACATCGGAAAGGTGACTCCGTAGTTTAATTGGCAAAATTCAGTTGTTTCATTAATATTAGCAAATTCTTGGTTATTGAATTGATCACAAGGGAATCCGAGTATCTCTAGCCCATGCTCCTTATATTTATCATATAATTCCTGAAGTCCTTTGAATTGTGGAGTTAATCCACATTTGCTCGCCGTATTGACAATCAATAATGTTTTACCTTCAAATTCTACTAAAGATTTAAGCTCTCCATTTGGCTTTTTTACAGAAAAATCATAAACAGTTGTCATTGATCGTTCCTCCTAGAAACGTTAATTTAGAAAAAAATATATCGTGCACGATTAAATCTTACGCGATTTAATAATAGTTTACAAGGAATAATAAAAGTAATGAATGAGTGTGGTTCTTGAAGTAAACGATATCAATAGTTGGAAAATTGTAGATAACAAAGAAAAGTACAAGCAAACAAGGAGGAAAAAAATGCCCCGAAAATCTACACCAATCAATCAAGATACAGATCAGGAGCAAGTGATAGATGCTTTAGATCCCAATAATAACAAAGGAAAGGATGAGATTGCCCAATTGAATCGGATGCTAGGCGCAGTAATGGAATATCTATCCGATGATGACCTCGAGGAGCTGGATGTTGAATATCTTCTGGATAAAACAGAGGGATTAAGAGCGTGGTGGGATCTTTATCGGGAAAGCAATCGGAAAAAACTCGAGGATGAAATAAGAAAATCACTTGGAGCACTTACATTAAAAGAACTCGAAACCATCCGCGAACAAATCAAAGAAAAAGAATAAGAATAAGAATAAGAAGCATGGGGATGGTTCTCTTGCATCCAAATCTGTTGGAATCAGAAGAACCATCCCTTTGCTTTTATTTTTTATTGATTTGGCGTCCGCTTTTTTTCTGACTTTGTGATTTGCTGTTTCCAATCTGGTAGTCAGTACCAAGTTCAATGTCATTTCGATTATCTTGTCTTTCAAGCTGCTTTCGGATTTGGTCCTTGTTTTGTACGCCTTGTTTTGACATTTCGCATCCAACTCCCTTTCATTTAGTATCGTTTTTTAATATGCACAAAACACAACAAATTAATAATGATTACAGTGGATTCTTGTTTAGTTTCAAATAAAACCTATCGGTAACAGATTAACACGCAAAAATATATTTCAAAAAAGAATAAACCCCGGCTTATGTTAAATATTAAAAACATCTTGTTCGAAAAAAGGGGAGATTACTCTCGTGCGAAAAAGTATTATTATCGTCCTTGTATTAATAGTAGGAGTAATAGGGGCAACCTTATTTTTATCCATCACGGAGCCTGAATTTGCCTATGTTCCCCCAGATGAAAAAATAAAAAATCATGAAAACTCTGGTATAGTCAAAATTAATCAGGAAACCAATGTCCAACTAGAGAATAGTGAAGACGCAGTTCAATTAGGGAAAAAATTATTCTATCAAGAAACCTTTGGGAATGAAGTATTTTTCACAGATGTTTTAGGCTTGTTTAACGGGACTTTTACTATACCTAACATAACTAAAGCGATCTTAAAACTTAAAGGGAATGGAACCCATAACCTAAAGGTAGAAGCAGCGAAAACAGTCAAAATAGGGAATCGAACCATTGAGAAGGGTGAATTAATAGAAACTGGATTGGATGTTGCAAAGGGTGCATATGCACCAGTTGGTGTTAAATTTAAATATGATGATGGTCGAATTAAGGCTGGTATAAGCTGTGCAGTGTGTCACGCCACCGTTGATAAAGAAGGCAATGTAGTTCAAGGAATTCCAAATTCTGATTTAAATATTGGCTTAACCTTAGCATTAGGTACCAATACAGCGTCCTATTTTACTCATACTGAAATGGAAAATCTTAAGAATTTTATTAAGGATACGAAGCGGGTAGTGACAACCTCAGAAGGAAAATCTGAGGCCCTCCCTGATATCGAGGCACTCGAGGAATATGTTGATCGTGAGATTGTCAAATGGCCTAAAGGAAGTAATGATACGACAATTGATTTTCATAACAATCCAGTTCAAATCCCTGATGCTTATACAAAGGGAGATCATCCATATGGCTGGAGTGGTCAAGGACAAATAGGACCTTTTAAGGGAATAAGTGCAGCAATCAATAATGCTCATTCACAAAATATGGATGCTGTCTCCCAAACGAATATCAGTAAGCCCGTGTTAAATATTGATAAAGAAGTATATCTGGGGACCTTACTACAAAATGCAGCAAATAAAAAATTTCGATATGATCCGAAATCTGGTGAAAAACCAACTGACTTTTTTGCAAAGGTCGATCCAACTCCAGGAGTGGATGGGGTAAATGAATTAATTCCATCAGCAAGTTTTCCAAAGATTTCTTTTTTAACAAGCATCGGTTTGCTTTCCAGCTCACCTGGTTATCGTGCATGGGAGCAAATGAATGCTGTGTCGGCTTTTATGAATTCACTACATCCAATGAAAACCAGTCTTGAAATTCAAAAAAGTCAAAAGGATGAAGGGAGAAGGATTTTTGAACAAGGGGGCTGTATTTCTTGTCATGGTGGCCAGTACTTAACAAATAATAAACTGATTTCGCCCAAAGTAATTGGGACAAACGACTCTAGGGCAAAGGCATTTAAGAAAACAGAAAATTATTTTGATGAGCCAGTCATGTATGATGATCAAACGCCGGTGCCACTTCCAAAAAATCCAATAAAACATAGAATACAGATGACAAAGGAACAGGAAGAACAACTTAAACTAGGTTGGGCACATGGTGATACTGGAGGAGCTTATAAAACACCAAGTCTCTATGGCTTATATTGGAGTGCACCTTATTTACATGATGGTGGTGTAGCAGTTGGCCCAAATTTATTAACAGACTTAGGGGTGCCTGGAACGTACCTAAAGAACAACGTACCAGATTCGAGGAATAGTTTGTTGGCATTGATTGATTCGAAGCTTCGAATGAAGGTTATTGCAGAAAATAAGAAAAATGAAGCAGTAAAAAGTGCAAATGTAACAGGGGAGGGCCATGAGTTCTGGATTGATGAGACAACGGGATTTAATCAACAGCAGCAACAGGCTTTAATTGACTATTTATTAACCGTCACGGATGAGAAGTAATGGAGGCAATCTGATGAAAGCTGTAACATACCAGGGGTTTATGGATGTAAAGTTGAAGGAAGTAATCGAGCCTAAACTAAAGCATGCAGAAGATATCATCGTCAAAGTTACTCATGCCTCCATTTGTGGGTCTGATCTACATTCGTATCATGGTATGATTCCTAGTTTAGAAAAGGACTATATTTTAGGACATGAAGCAATTGGAATCGTTGAAGAAATAGGCAATGAAGTGCATTTCTTGAAACAAGGGGATAAAGTTGTTATCCCCTTTAATATTGCTTGTGGGAAATGCATTTACTGTCAATCTAATCTAGAGAGTCAATGTAGTGAAGTAAATCGAGAGGGTGGAATCGGTGCTTGTTATGGATGTTCTAGACTATTTGGTGATTATTGTGGTAGTCAAGCAGAGTATGTAAGAGTTCCTTTTGGGAATTTTGCTCCATTAACTATACCTGTTCATAATGAAATCCCTGATGAGCAATTAGTATTATTATCGGATGCGATTCCTATGAATAATGCTTTGTAGCGTCGTCATGCTTCTTGCTTGATTTTTAAAAAGCTTTAAAGCTAAACTTGAATGAAAAACAATGTACGAAGGTTTGTTTCGTCAACAGCGGGGGTAAAAAAATGGCAATTGAGAAGGTAAGAGAATTTTTTAAGATTTGGGAGATGGAAGATAGAATACTTGAATTCAATGATTCAAGTGCAACTGTTGAATTGGCTGCACAAGCAGTAGGGTGTGAACCGAAAAGAATTGCAAAATCGTTAACATTTGTGGTAGGACAAACCCCTATTTTAATAGTCGTTGCGGGTGATGCCAAAGTTGATAATCCAAAATATAGAGCTCAGTTTCAATCAAAAGCCAAAATGCTTAAGGCTGATGAGGTTGAGGTATTAATTGGTCATGGAGTAGGTGGTGTGTGCCCATTTGCAATTAATGATGGAGTAACAGTGTATTTAGACGAATCGCTAAAACGGTTTCAGACAGTCTACCCAGCATGTGGAAGTAGCAATAGTGCAATTGAACTGACCATTGAAGAACTTGAAAAATACTCAAATTATTCTGCTTGGGTCGATGTTTGTAAAGAATGGCAGGAGGAATCATAGGTTTGAAAGAAACTTGAAAAAAACTACTAATCTAATAGCTTAAGACATACTAGCTGTATAGCTATGAAATTTTTCCGGAATAGTTTGGATTTTTGGTATATTATGCTAGGATAGAAGTAAAAATTCAAACGGGGGCATACATTAATGTACAGCTTTAAAAATGACTATAGTGAGGGAGCGCATCCTCGAATCTTGAACGCATTAATGGAATCTAACTTCGAACAGGAAGAAGGGTACGGCGAAGATCGCTATACTAAAAAAGCGATTGAACTGTTAAAGGAGAAAATGGATCGAAGCGATGTCGAAATTCACTTACTCTCAGGCGGAACGCAAACGAACCTGACTGCCATTGCTGCCTTCCTAAGACCGCACGAAGCTGCTATTGCAGCTCAAACTGGACATATTAACACACATGAGACAGGAGCAATCGAGTCCACTGGTCATAAAATCATATCGATTGATACGACAGATGGAAAGTTAACTCCTATCCAGCTTCAAGAAGTACTAGATGGCCATCCTGATGAGCATATGGTTAAACCAAAGCTTGTTTATATTTCGAATTCTACTGAAATCGGAACAATTTATAATAAAAAAGAACTCAAAGCTTTAAGCCAATCTTGCTCCGAAAACAAGTTAATCCTCTTTATGGATGGAGCAAGATTAGGATCCGCTTTGTGTTCTTCTCAAAATGACCTTGAGCTTAGTGATCTTCCTAATCTTGTCGATGCTTTCTACATAGGTGGAACGAAAAATGGCGCACTGATCGGGGAAGCATTGGTGCTTTGTCGTGATGAGCTGAAAGTGGAATTCCGTTATTATATGAAACAAAAGGGAGCGCTTTTGGCAAAAGGGAGGCTTTTGGGGATCCAGTTTCTCGAACTTTTCCGTGACGACCTTTTTTTTGAACTGGCAAAACATGCAAATACGCTGGCAGAGAA
This sequence comes from Bacillus sp. T3, assembly GCF_033449965.1. NCBI lineage: Bacteria > Bacillati > Bacillota > Bacilli > Caryophanales > Bacillaceae > Bacillus > Bacillus sp. T3. Next base: position 2,929,945 of record NZ_CP137761.1, on the reverse strand, counting down.
GCTAAGTAAGGAAATGAGCCAAATGAACATCCCATTTCTAACTGTTTCACCTTCCAATCAAATTTTTCCGATTTTGCCTAAATCAGTCATTAACAAGCTTGAAAGGCAGTACTCTTTTCATATTTGGGAAAACGTTGATGAGACTCACTGTGCTATTCGTCTTGTGACCTCATGGGCAACAAAAGAAGAAGAAGTAAATGCATTTATTGAGGAATTGAAAAGGCAGTATGTCGCAACTAAATAGTACTGAAGTATGAATCGTCCAACTTGAATAACCGTAATTGTATTTTCGAGTAAGACGCAATTTTTAATACAAGAAAAGCATTGCAGTATTACAAACTAGCGCTTTTCGACTCAAATTGTTATTATTTTATTTGAAGGTAGTGTTAAAGATCCATGTTGATTTTTGAGCAATCTGTTGATTTGAGCGGAAGGTGCGAGACTCCTTCGGGAGAAGGTGTCACGGGAGACCCCGCGGAAAGCGAGCACCTGCAGCGGAAATCAACAGACAAAATTAACACAGCCTAAATGAAAAGACCAAAAGATGGGTAAATGTGTAAAATTCACCCATTTTTTGCATGCAAAAAGATAAGGATGATACAATATTATGTCTATCACAAAAGGAAAAGAATCAAGAAAAATAGCGAGATATTCATTATTAGTAATGAGTGTCGGATTTATTGCCACAATTCCTTTTCAAGGAAACGTTTGGATTGATTTATTACAAGGTGGCTTCGAGGCTGGCTTGGTCGGTGGCTTAGCTGACTGGTTTGCGGTTACTGCATTATTCCGTCATCCACTTGGAATTCCTATTCCACACACAGCGCTCCTGCCAAAAAATCGAGAAAGAATGACCAATGCACTTGTGACAACGGTGAAAAAGGATTGGCTCTCAAAAGAAAGCATTCAAGCAAAAATAAAACAGGTTGAGTTTACTAATTTGTTTATTTCTAAAATTGAAAAGGAATTATACACGGACGCTTTTCGGAAGGGTCTTGTCAAGCTTATCAAAAAAATGATCGGGTATATCGACGTTGAAAAATTAACACCGGTTGTGAAAGAGCAGCTAGTCGCAACAGCCGGAAAAATCGATATGGGTAATATACTTCAGGTTTTCAGTGATCATTTGCTTAAGGAAAAATTTGATGAGCGTGTATTAGACCATGCGCTTAACAAGGCGGAGAATTGGTTACGAAGTGACGAAACTAGTTATCGGCTTGGGGCAGTCTCAATGAATATGTTAAATAAAATTGAAGTTGATGGTATTCTTCAGTTTGCGCTAAATTCGATTCGAAATCTTCTTAGTGAAGAAAAATTAGGTAGTATTGTGAAAAAATTATTGTTGAATGGCGTTCACAGCTTGCAGGATGAACGAGATCAGAATCGGGAGGCATTACTGGTTTATATTAGAAACGAACTCCAAGACATTAATGCCAATAAAGAATTGCTCGATGGAATTGAGAATTGGAAAAATCAATTTATAGCAAACTGGAAGCCGGATCACGCGATCACAAAAACACTCTCGCAATTCCAACAAAGTACACTCGAGCTTATTGAAGAAGAATCGTTTATCGATACGTATTTAATCCCATTCGTTAAACATGTACTAGAAAATATTAAAGAGCAAAACAAAAAAGTTGATCATTGGATTCAAAACCAAATTTACATCCTTGTTGAAAATAATCATGAACAAATCGGCCATCTTGTCCAAGAAAACTTAGATAAACTAGATACTGAAACACTTATCGATATGATGGAAAACAACATCGGCAAAGATCTTCAATGGATTCGCGTAAACGGTGCAGTATGCGGCTTTATCATCGGAATCATCCTTACTGGAATCCAAGCAATAGCAAGCTTATTTTAGGAAGCAAGGGACGGTGCTTCTGCTCCTGACATTGTCGGAAGCAGAAGTAGAACCGTCCCTTGCTTTTTCTATTGTTACGCCGCCGTTACGCGTCACGCCAATAACGTAATGAAAATAATACCTACAACCATATCATCATCTGTTAAAGACACTCTTTGTCCAGGATTATCTGTAGTTAATAATTCGACTTTGTGTTCTTTCAACAAATCTAAAAACTGCTGCTGAGGTGTTTGATCGGTAATTAAAAGATCGATATCAGCAAGATTAGCAAAACGGAAATATTCAGTTTTCCCAAGTTTAGTATGGTCGGCAAGGACAATTACTTGTTTTGCTTGTTTAATCATTTTCCGTTTTACCATGCCATCCTCTTCATGTGCGAGCGTTAAGCCGTGTTCAGATACTCCTACCACTCCGATAAAGGCTTTGTCGGCAATATATTCAGATAATTTTTCAACTACGGAAGATCCATATAAAAAACGATGCTCTTTGTGAAGAGTTCCTCCTAACAATTGAATCGTAACACTTGGGTTGCTCGAGAGCACTTCGGCTAGATTAATTGAATTTGTTATAATAGTGCAATCAATAGGTCCTAGCTGTTCTGCACACGATTGCACAGTCGTTGACGCATCCAAAATGACTCTGTCACCTGATGTAATGAGAGAAGCGGCAATTTGTCCAATTGTTCTTTTTTCCTCGGAAACAATGTGAAGTCGGTTACTGTAATCCTTAATTTCATGATGGACCGTGGGTAAAATCGCACCGCCTCGAGTACGCACTATGGTTTTATCTTCTTCAAGCCTGACGAGGTCACGTCTAGCAGTATCCCGGGATACATGAAAAAGGGTGCAAATTTGTTCGACCGAAATCCGGTTATTTTTTTGAAGATATTCTAAAATTAATGCTAATCGCTCCTCCTGAAACAAGTAAAAACACCAACTTTTATAAGTATTTATAAGTAATTATACACAAAAAATAAGTAAAATCAATTATATTTAAGTAAAAGTAAGTAAAAGTAAACGGAGAGATTGTGCTTCCTTTCCCGTGTAGAAATTGGTCAGTATTTTTGTGTGCTTAGATTAGGTCATCATCGAAGGGTGCATGATTTTAAGAAAAACAATAAGCAAGGAGAATGAATTTGGGTAAACAAGGTGTCGTTTCTTTGGGTGAAGTTATTGTTGATCTCATTTCTAAAGAGCAGTCAAATATGAGCTATCAGCCTTTTTTAGGGGTGCCACGGTAAATGTCGCTGTGAGGATTAGCCGCAGCGGGCTACCTTCCTATTATCTTTGTAAGTTAGGATTGGATGAAAATAGTGATTTCGCAGAAAAAGAACTAAAAAAAGAACAGGTTAATATAAATTTTTGTGTTCACACCCCTCAAAAGAAGGCTTGTTGTGTATATGTACATCTTAATGAGGTTGGTGACAGATATTTTCACGCGTACATAAACGAAACGCCTGACGAATGGCTAACTTCATCCGAATTGCATGAGGATCCATTTCAAGCAGGAAAAATTTTTTATTTCGGCTCGGGTACATTGTTTCATTCCACTGCGAAAAGTACAACTGAACAAGCGTTAAACTATGCTAGAAAATATAAAAACATCGTTGCTTTCGATACAAATATTCGTCTGAAACGCTGGGATAGCGAAGAAAATTGCCGTGATACGATATTAACTTATATTAGGAAAGCAGATATCGTAAAGATGGCGGAAGATGAATTATTATTTTTAACAGAAGCAAAAACAATAAACGAAGGCTTAATGCAACTGAAGAAATGGGACATTCCTTTTCTTTTCATAACACGCGGCAGCGATGGTGCGGAAGTCCTTCATGGTGGTAAAACAATAACAGTTCCTGGTCTCAAAGTGAATTCAATCGATACAACTGGAGCGGGGGATGCATTCTTATCTACTATCTTGTACTGTTTTCACGAAAAAGGAATCCCACAAAACGATCATCAATTGAAAGAATATCTCGAAATCGCCAACGAAGTAGGGGCAAAATCAACAACTAAACTTGGTTCACTATAGGGTTCAGGAATTAATCTGAACAAATTTTAAAACATAGATTCACTGCAGCGATATTCATTTTTGGGTGGGACTGATTTGCTTTCTATTTTTCAACGGTCTGGAATAGTGAGGAATTTAGTGGTAAACACTATAAATATGACAGTTAAGTAGGAGGGAACTAAATGTCTTATCAAGAGGGATTGGACCAAATCAACACTGCGACCAAAATGATTACCGATGCCAACGATTTAATCGTGGAAGCTGTTAAAGATTCCTTTCTCTTTACATGGCAATGGTGGATTGCATTAGCGATGATAGTGGTGCCATGGACGGTTTGGGGAATCGTTCGAAATCGGGAATGTTCTGCTCGTATTTTTTCAGCAGGGTTAGCGGTCATGGTGTTATCCGAAATTCTTGATACGATTGGGGTAAGTTTCGGGAAATGGGCCTATCCAGGTAAAGGTAGTACCAGTCGCTACAATAAACTTCTCGTTTCGACTTTCATTTCTACCAGTTATCGTTATGCTGCTGTTACAATATAAACCTAATATTCATCCAGCCATAAAGGCACTTACTTTTGGTGGGTTTGGTGCTTATATAGGTCTGCCAATCCTGTCGATGATTGATTTGTATAAAAAGGTGGATTGGGCCTATACGTATTCTTTTATTATCCTAACGATCTTTTACCTTATTGCACATTGGTTTTGTCATTTAAGTTCATTTAATAAAGTTAATCAAACTGGAACCTGAAGTATTAATTTCATATTCAAATCAGCCACAGTTAAAATGAAAATCAAAAAAATGCTTGCGGATATGACACAAGCATTTTTAAAGTGTGTTAATAACATTCAAGATACTTTCTCCTGGAAAGAACCAGAAAAGTCAGGAAATTGGCTTAAAAAAATATCCGCGACCTCGGGATCAAATTGCGTTCCTTTGTTACAAAAAATTTCATTAAGAACATAGTCAATTGGTAGGGGATCTCTATAGACTCGTGTACTAGTCATTGCATCAAATGCATCAGCTAAAGCTACGATTCGTGCAGGTAATGGGATTTCGTTTCCTTTTAGCCCCAATGGATATCCTTTTCCATCAAATCGTTCATGATGATATAAAACGATATCCAAAATTCCTTTTTCCTTTAAGCTTGTAACATGTTTTATCATTTCGTGTCCAACTTCAGGGTGATTTTTAATAATATTAAATTCTTCTTTTGTTAATTTACCAGGCTTGGTCAATATATCCTCAGGTATCCCAATTTTTCCAATATCATGTAGTAATGCTCCAATTCGAATTGAATCAATCATATCCTCATGCAACTTCATCTTTTGGGCAATTTCAACAGCATACTTTGAGGTGTTGACAGAATGGAATGATGTATATGCATCACGTGAGTCCAGTGCTTTTGAGAGGGCTGTAGTAAGTGATAATTGCTCTTCTTTAATTTTCTGTGCATTTCGCATTAAGCCAACTGAAATAAAAGTCATTAATAAATAAGTCATTAAATAGGTGATAAAGGTAATGAAGCTATGTGAAGGTTCAGGTATGAGGAAAAATCGACATAATACTAAGAGAACAGTAAGGATTGTGATAGCCCAATTCGCCATCGAATAAAAACCAATACCAAGAAATAGAGAGGAAAAAATATAGAGAATATAAAAGTTGTTTTCATTTTCAAAGACAAATCCATTTATAACAATACTAAAAAGCATAAGGGCGTAAAAGGCATATCGAAAATGAATGGGGTGTTGAAGCAACCTAGTAAACATAACAAACTACCTCCGAATGATTGTCATGATAGTACCGTGTAAAGGTAAAATGAGAATATCTCTTTGGATACTAATACGAAGATTTAATATGCATCAGTAATGTTATAGGTTTTTGAATTTAATATTCATTTTTCACATTAAAATGATAAAAAAAGTAAATTGAGTGTTTATTAATTCTAACATTGTTACAATTTTGTGACTATGATATATGTCACCTCGGATAAGATTTTATTCTATATATATGGAATAATATTTTTTGAATCGCCCTAACTGAGTAGGAAAATCGTTATTATAGTTACATTTAAGCGTAGAATATATCATATTTAGTTAAAGGAGTGAACGTTGGATGGAGATTAAGGTGAAATGGACTGGAAATATGGCGTTTACTGGAGAAAATCCATCTGGCCATGTTGTGAAAATGGATGCATCTGGAAAAATGGGTGGTGAAGATACTGGAGCTCGACCAACAGAGCTACTGTTAAATGCTGTAGCAGGCTGCACAGGTATTGACATTATTTCGATTTTGAAAAAAATGAGGCTGGATCCGACTTCTTTTAATATCGAAGTCAAGGGCAACAGAGCACAAGACCATCCGAAAAGATTTACAACCATTCATATTCATTATGCACTTGAAGGAAATCTCCCTGAAGATAAGGTGATAAGAGCGGTAACGTTATCTAAAGATAAATATTGTTCAGTAGCTCATTCATTAAATGCCCAAATTATAGCAAGCTACTCCATTAATGGAGTGGCAGGCAGTAAGAATGTTTAAATTCCTTCAAAGTCATCGTATTTAAGAAACAGGAAATCTATTAACGTGACGAATCAACTGAGATTATAGCTCAAAAGGACCTTTTAATAGGTTCTTTTTTGTTCGACTTTTGCAAAAATGTTTTTTTCATTGTGCTTGCGATTAAAGTGCAAATATCAAAGCGAAATAATGATATCGGTTACAGCAAAGGCTTACAAAATATACATATTTTGTTAACAATTTTATGTGAAGTATTTCACAAGATGGTGCTATACTAACTTACATCAAGAGATTATGTGAATTATTTCACAAACTAATATTTGTCAATTAAGATTTAGTGATAAATCTTAAACTATATCATCATAAATGAGGTGGCATTATGGAAACAACAAACAAAAACAAAGGGTATTTTATGATGGCGGTGCTATGGCTAGCGTATGTAACGTTTGCGATGAACTGGGTCGCTGGATCGTCTTTAACACCGCAAATCACGGAAACATTTTTTGGTGGGCCAGTAAATCCTGTTATTTCACAATTAGTTAATTATTCTATTACAACAGCTCGTGTTTTTGCTAATATTTTAGCGGCAGTAATCTTAATGAAACTGGGACCGAAAAAAGCAGCGGGTACAGCAATTGGTTTACTAATGATGGGGCTTGTGGCTATATATCTACCTAATTATTGGGCATACACAGTTGCGAGAATGGTTATGGCTGTTGGTGGCTCAATGGTCATAGTGTATATGAATCCAGTCGTTGCTAACTATGTAACAAACCCAAAAGAAAAGCTGCGTATTAATGCAGCAAACACTGTAGCTTATAATGTTGGAGCTTTTATTGTGGCGGTATTATTTACGTTATTTGCACAGCAAATGGTGGCGAATTGGCGTTTAACCCTAACCGTATTTGCTTCATTAACAATCTTGTTTTTTGTAGGCTGGCTGTTGAAAGCAGAGAATTTTGAAACAACATCAAGTAATGACGGACAAATGGAGGAATATGGTTATAAAGACGCACTAAAGGATCCATTTTTATGGCGTTATGGTTTGGCGTTTGCTTCCTTTTTAACTCTTTATGTATTGTCACTTGTAAGCTTTAAAGCGATTTTTGATCAATATACGTTACTAAACGGCTCAATCACAAACTTATTAATTTCTGGCTTTGGAATTTTAGGAACATTTGTTGGGATTCGAATCGGTAATGAAGGGATTCGTCGCAAGCCAACACTAGTCCTTTCAGGAGTTGCGATGGTTGGAGCATTTGCAATCGCGTTATTTTTTGCCAAAACTCATCCGCTTCTAGCTTATTCGTTTATTGCGATTTCTGGCTTTGCGATGTTTATCCAATACCCAATCTTTTTAAATCTCCCGCATGAATTAAAAGGGATGACACCACAAAGATTGACGATTATGTTCGGATTATTTTGGGCATTAGCATATGCAGGACAAACCATTGCTACTATTACATGGAGCTTTATTTTAGGCTCATCAGGCTATGTGCCAGCGATGATATTTTTTATTTCCGTTTCAAGCTTGTACATTTTCTTAGTGGCAACATTCCCGGAAACAAGACCAATGGAAAAAACAATGAAAGCCGGAATGCGAAAATCATCCTTCGGTATTAAATTACACCCTTTAGAAAAATAAAAATATATTTTCAATAAGTAGGAACTCAGTTGAGGTTCCTGCTTATTTTTTTTCTCCATAATGCGATAATTGTATTAGAAAATAATGAAAATTTTCTTTATTCTAAGATTCTAGCAAAATATTTTTAATATATTGACTCCTTAAAAAGTTATTATATAATGGTAGAAGAAGTGACACGTTTTGTAAGGAGAGTTAACATGATTTTAATTGATGAAGTGAATGAAGAAAATGTTTTTCAAATCAATTCAAATGAATTCATCACTGCGTTACACAGCATCAAGAGGGATAAAGAAGAAGAAATCCAGATGATTAAGGAAAAAATTATTAAATACGAAGAGAAAAGACGAGTGGAAGATGCCATGTACCGATCGTTGTCTCCGATTAAAAAACTGTTTACTAGTCGAGCTCCAAGTCATCATCAAGCAGTCGAATATATGGTCTATGTAAAGGAAAGATTTAAAAGTATCGAAAAAATTAAACAAAAAATTTCTGGTTTAGAAAAGCTGATTTCTTTAGTCCATTCAGAGCCAAACATAGAAGAGGTTTTCCTATCTGGGCTTTTAATGGGAGAAGTAATAGCTTGGAAGGAAGCGGGGGTTCGTCTAAGTGAATATTGAGTCTTTACAGTTCCAGGAATGGATACCGTTTGGGTTGTATTAACTGCTGCGATGATTTTATTGATGGAGGGAGGGTTCGCCCTTCTTGAAGCGGGTTTTGTTCGCGCTAAAAATAGTGTGAATATCATCATGAAGGTTTTTGCAGATATTACGATTGGGACACTATGTTATTTTGCAATCGGATTTGGACTAATGTACGGTTCGGACAAACTAGGTCTATTCGGTTCAAATGGTTTCTTTATTAAAGGGAATCTATCGCATATTGACCTTACCATTTCACTAGATACATTTTGGTTGTTTCAAGGTGCTTTTGTTATAGCTGTAATATCGATTGTTTCTGGAGCAGTGGCGGAACGGGTCAGTTTTCGTGCATATTTGCTCTATGCTATCCTAATGACTTCCTTCATTTATCCCATTGCTGGCCATTGGGTTTGGGGGGGCGGATGGTTAGGTGATTTAGGGATGCAGGACTTTGCTGGATCAGCTGTTATTCATGCTTTGGGTGGCTTTGCTGCATTAGCGGCTGCTATTCTAATTGGACCGAGAAAAGGGAAATTTTCTGATATTGGGACGAGTTCGATTGCATTACCGAGCAATCTGCCGCTGGCATCTGTGGGAGCATTTTTATTATGGTTTGGTTGGTTTGGTTTCAATGCAGGTAGTACACTTGCTGCAACCGACGTACGGATTGGCCATATTGCCATCGTAACCATGCTATCTGCGGCATCAGGTGGTGCGGCAACAATGTTTTATACACTTTTTCGTTATGGACGATCCGATGCCCCATCTGTTATCAATGGTTCGCTCGCTGGTTTAGTTGGGATAACTGCAGGTTGTGCTTTTGTAAGCGATGTGCTTGCGATTTTAATCGGAGCTGTGGCTGGTGTATTAATGATGACCGCAACAAACTGGTTAGAAGCTAGACAAATAGATGATCCAGTAGGTGCTTTCCCTGTTCACGCAGTGTCTGGAGTATGGGGGACAATAGCGGTAGGACTTTTCGCAAGTGATGGCGGCCTTTTTACAGAAGGAAGCTGGCATTTACTAGCTGTTCAGGTAATAGGTTTAGTTGTTTTATGTGCTTGGGGTTTTGCCTTAACATGGCTGAGCCTAAAATTAATTAATATTTGGGTTCCGATTCGCTCAACCGAGGAAGAAGAGGAAGTGGGACTGGATATTAGTTACCATGGAATCATGGCAACCCATGCATCACCAGAATTCATTGAGTTAAAAGAACCGCTGATACATTCACTAAACGATGATGATCATGTTTAAAGAGTAAACCTTGACGGGTTTGCTCTTTTTTTATTTCTTTTTGGCGATGGGAAAAATAGGACACAATAATTTCGCTCCACCACAATTATAATTATCATGATGCTGTTAAGAAATGGGAAAGATACACCGTATGGATTGAACAGGGGGGTATTTATGAAAATAATAAAGTATCCGAAAATATTTCTGCTACTAATCATGGTTCTTCCGTGGATGACGATTCCACTACTAAAAAACAGGGACCTTAAACGGTTTTTACCGACTGCTTTGTTCAGTGTATGGATGGTTCAACGTGTGAATGTGATGGCTAAAAAAAGGAAATGGTGGTGGTGGTATGTGCAGCTTATCCCGAATGCAACTGGGGTCATACCGTTCATGTGGGGGCCGTTTTTTGTAGGGTCATTATGGATACTAAAGTGGACATTTGGAAAATTAAATCAATATATCATGATAAATTTTGGTGCTCATTTTCTGTTTACCTATATTGTCGTCCCTTACTTAACAAAGTTTGGTTTAGCCTCCTTAGTACGGATGAAGAAGATCCAACTGATGTTGGTTTTCACTGTTCTGGACTCACTATTATATATTTTTCAAATTATTAGGGAAAAATTAATACCGTTGGATGATGGAGTCAAGGATTTAAAACCAATAAGCCTTGAAGAATAGTTTTGGAAAAAAGAAAGGTATCTCGGTAAAACATTTCTTGTGCACACCACCATACAATGTGCTATTGTAATAGAGGTGTTTAAGGAAAAGGAGATACTCTCTATGGAAATGATAAAATCAACTGCACAATCTAAATCATTATATCTATATATTCTAATTACAGGTATTGTCCTTGTGGCATTTAATTTACGCCCAGCTATTACTTCAATTGGGCCATTAGTAGGGCTAATTCAGAATGATTTACAGCTCGTTCATTGGAGTGTTGGTTTTTTAACGAGCCTTCCTTTAATTGCATTTGCAGTTGTGTCTCCACTTGTTCCAAAGTTAGCAAATGCCCTGTCAAATGAGCGGGCGTTACTAATTGGCTTACTAAGCCTTTTATTTGGGATAATCATTAGGTTCGCAGAAATAAAGTTTTTCCTCTTTGCTGGGACTTTATTTGTTGGGGTTGGGATTGCGATATGTAATGTTCTCTTGCCAGTCATTGTAAAGGAAAAATTCCCAACCAAGGTGGGTCTGATGACAAGTGTGTATTCAACCTCATTGGGGTTGATGGCCTCGGTGGCTTCTGGAGTAAGTATTCCCTTAGCAAGTGGGTTAAATCTCGGCTGGAAAAATTCGTTAATTATTTGGGGTATTCCTGTCGTTGTGGCGATCGTTGTCTGGATTTATCTTGATAAATTTAATAATGGTAGTCACGGTAAGGTGAAAACAGTTCAATCGAGCCAAATTTGGCGCTCGTTGCTGGCATGGCAAATTGCGTTTTTCTTAGGTTTACAATCCTTTTCGTTTTATGTCACGATTGCATGGTTACCAGAAATACTAATTAATAGAGGAATCAGTATGGCGAGTGCTGGCTGGCTGCTTTCGTTAGCACAGCTAATTGGTTTACCCTTTAGTTTTGTAGTTCCCATTATCGCAGGGCGCTTCCGTTCTCAACAATGGCTGGTTGTTGCGCTTGGTTTTTGCTCTGTCATTGGGTTTGCCGGATTATTATGGAGCCATTCCAATTTAATGATGATTTTGAGCATCATGTCTTTAGGAATCGGTTTGGGTGGCTGTTTTCCATTGGCATTAACTCTTTTAGGACTTCGCGCAAGGAATGCACGCCAGGCTGCAGAATTATCTGGTATGACACAATCAATCGGATATATACTAGCAGCAGTCGGCCCCTTGGTGATCGGATATTTATATGATATGACTGATGATTGGACCATTCCTTTAGTTTCGATGTTAGTTGTTACAATACTAATGATTCTATTTGGAGTGTTCGCAGGTCGAGATAAGTATGTTTACTAGTGATAAAACAGGTGGCTGATTCGTTTAGCCACCTGTTTTTTATATGCCTTTTTTACTGCTGTTGCAGGATATTCGGCGTCATGGTATGTCGTTGGGAAGTTTCCTAGATACTTTTTGAGTCGATCGTGCCCTTGGTCGCGAAAAAAGTGTTGGGAAGGTAACGATAGAGAAGCGATCGTGCCCTTGGTCTTGAAAAAAGTGTTGGAAAGGTAACGATAGAGAAGCGATCGTGCCCTTGATCTAGAAAAAAGTGTTGGTAGGGTAACGATAAAGAGGCAATCGTGCCCTTGGTCTTTAAAAAAGTGTTGGGAAGGTAACGATAAAGAGGCAATCGTGCCCTTGGCCTAGAAAAAAGTGTTGGTAGGGTAACGATAAAGAGGCAATCGTGCCCTTGGTCGCGAAAAAAGTGTTGGGAAGGTAACGATAGAAAAGCAATCGTGCCCTTGATCGCGAATAAAGTATTGGAAGGTAACGATAGAGAAGCGATCATGCCCTTGATCACGAAAAAAATGTGGAGAAGGTAACGATAAGCGAGTGGTCGTGCCCTTGACCGCGAAAAAAGTGTAGAGAAGGTAACGATAAGCCAACCACAAATATACCGGCTTACTGATTTAGCCGATATATTTCACGAGCCAAGCTCTCCAATATGTAAACCACTGGTACTTGAGTAGTAATATTAGCTTCTTCAATAAATTCCTCTGATACATAATAGGGAATGTTGATTTCCGAGATTTTGGCAATGGTGGAAAGCTTATTGTTTGTAATGCTTATAATTTTGCTACCTTCTTGTTTAAGCTGATGAAGGTGAGTGACGGTAAAATTATTTTCTCCAGTGACAGACAGGGCAATGGCTACACTGTTATGGCGAATCTTAGAGTGAATCGGGAAAAGCGGGTCTTTAATATATAAGGAGAACTTACCTAAACTTGAGAAATAGCGGGCACCATATTCTGCTAAAATGCCAGAGCTGCCGATTCCGATAAAAATAACATGATCGGCATGATGAATGAGGTTGGCTGCTTCCTTAATAATTTCTTCTATATCTCCTTTTAACGTCCTCTCAAAAAACTCAACAATTGAATGCTGGGGATTTTTAATCACGGTTTTCTTATTTTTTTCTAAATACATTTTCAGTTTTACTTTAAACTCGGAAAATCCCTCACAATTAAGTTTTCTACAAAAACGTAAGATGGTTGCGGTTGAGACATGAGTTTCATCCGCAAGTTCGCGAATCCGCATATACGCAACTTTTTCTCCATTTTGTGAAACATAGTTGTATATAGAAGCTTCTAACTCATTAAAGGAAGCTATAACATCGGTTGAGAACATGAAAGTTTGATTCTCCTTCTTTATAAATCTTACTGAAACACACAATAACACTATATTACCATACCACCACTAAAAGATACACTACGTTACATTGATGTAACAAATACCATCTTTGTATTAAAGCCGAGCTACTCGACATATATTTTCTAGTTTTTAAATTTTCATGATCATTCTTTTGTAGTTTTTTAAAGCAATTAGTTACCCAACAAGCACATGCTTTATAAAATATCGAAATTAATGATTGACACAAAAATGATTTAGTATTAATATTATCTCATGTTCGAGATATTCAAATTAAAAATATTTTTCAAGAGGTGAATTGTCTAAAAGAAAATACGTGTGTTTTCTATCTATAAATTGATTGGGATATCGGGGTGTATTCAGAACTAAGCACTTATAGAACAAAACAAATATTTTTTTAAAATATATCTCGAATTCGAGATAAAAGAAAATTAGGAGGAAATAAAAACATGTTAGATTTTGGTTTATTATTGATTCGTTTAGTAATTGGTGTATTATTCATTGGTCATGGTGCTCAAAAATTATTTGGCTGGTTTGGGGGATACGGATTGAAGGGTACTGGAGGCTGGTTTGAATCAATCGGTATGAAACCAGGTGTAACAGTTGCTCTATTCGCTGGTTTATCAGAACTTATTGGTGGATTATTATTAGCTTTAGGACTTTTAACTCCACTTGCCGGACTTATTATTGCAGGAACGATGGTAATAGCGATAGTTAAGGTTCATGGTTCTAATGGATTATGGTCCACATCAAATGGATACGAATATAACTTAACCTTATTAGCAGTAGCAATCGGACTTGCCTTAATTGGTCCGGGTCAATATGCATTAGATGCATTTTTATTCTAATTTATCTCGAATTAAAGAATCTTAAAACGAAACGATTTGCAAATATCGGCACCATATTTTAATAATCAAATAAACAAAGAAAAGAGCCGTCATAATCGACGACTCTTTCTTTGTTTATTTTGCAAAAGTATGGTTCCCAATTGTAGTATCAACTGGGCGTGAACGAATCCATTCGTCTGTAGCTATTTCTGGATTATAAAAATATATACTATCATTTACACGATCTTTTCTAGTAAGTGCCTCATTTACGGCTTGTTTAGCCTCATCGGATGCTGGTTTATTAATTTCGCCATTCTGTACAGGTGAAAAGGCATAGCTTTTGCCAACTACCTCATAAATGACATCTGTAATACTATTTGGAAACTCAGGTGAATCAACTCGATTCAATACAACTGTTGCAACTGCTAATTTTCCTTCATACGGCTCACCCTTGGCTTCAGCCTCAACCAAGCGGGCAAATAAATCTTGTTCCGCTTCTGAAATGGTAACAGCGGGCTTCACGGGTTCTTTTACAAGTGTATTAGCTTCAATTTCTCGTGTTTGTGCTCCTTGATTAGTACCATTTAATAATTTATATTCTGAATTTGTCGTAATGGGGATTAATGATTCAATGGCTACGACAAAGGGGTTATTTTCCTTTTGCAGCATTTCTTCAATATTAATCCAATCGGTAGTATCAGTACTTGCTTGTGAAGTTTCTTCCACCGTTGTTTGATCAGTATGCTGTCCTTTATTTATAACTTGATCTTCGGCGCTTGCCTCGACCTTATTGTTATGAACTCCAATAAATGTAAATGTAGCTACACAAGCTACGATGAATTTTTTGAAATTCGTTTTTTTCATGTGAGCTACCTCCTTAAAAATCGTATAGTAATACACTAACACGGACAAATATTAGAGTTAAGAACAAGCTCATTACATTTCTTTATGCTTTTATGACAAGATTACAGTTGTGGAGAATTTATGACACATTCATCATGTTGATGTAAATATTGATCCAATATTTACGGAATAGAGGAAGATGTTCAGGCTGTTGAGAAAGTCACGTTTTTTCACCGAATTAACGCGTTAATTTGGTATAATTTAGATATAGAAAAAACTTGGAAGGCGTGACTATCTTGCTAAATCGTACGAATTCAAATCAATCTAAAACAAGCCAACTTGAACTTGTAGATATAGAATTATTGGTTCCCGAGAACCACCTCCTTCGGTTAATTAATGAACACGTAGACTTTTCCTTCATCAGAGGAAAGGTGCGTCCTTTTTACAGTGAAACCAAAGGAAGGCCTTCGCTTGATCCGGTTGTTCTGTTCAAAATGATGCTAATTGGATATCTTTATGGCATCCGCTCTGAAAGACAGATAGAGCAAGAAATCATTCCTAATGCTGCGTATAGATGGTTTTTAGGATTGAGTTTTTCAGATTCTGTGCCTGATCATTCAACGATCAGTTGGAATCGAAATAACCGATTTAAAGGTACAACCGCCTTTCAGGATATTTTTGATGAAGTAGTACATTTAGCGATTCATCATCATATGGTGGCTGGGCGTCTCCTCATTTCCGACTCCACCCATATTCAGGCAAATGCTAACAAGAATGCTTATACCATGCAGGTGGTGACAGACCAACCGCACGAGTATTTGGTAGAACTCGAAAAGGCAGTGAACGAGGATCGTGAAGCACACGGAAAAAAGCCCTTACCTCCAGCCAGGGAGGTTACAACAGAAAAGAAACTGAAAAAAAGTACCACGGATCCTGAATGCGGATTTATGAACCGTAAGGGAAAGCCAGAAGGTTTTTTCTTTTTGGATCATTGTACGGTTGATCACAAATTTAACATTATTACAGATGTATTCGTGACCCCAGGTAACGTCAACGACGCAACCGTTTATTTGGAAAGACTGAAAAGTCAGATTGAAAGATTTGGTTTTACAAAGACCTTAGAAGCATTAGCTTTGGACTCGGGATACTTCACGGCATACATTTGTAAAAAGACACTGGATATGAACCTTTTCCCTGTTATTGCAGAGCGTAAAGCACCAAACACAGATGGCAAATTTTCTAAATCCCAATTCACTTACGACACTGAACTCGATGTTTATATTTGCCCAGCGGGCAAAACCTTAAACTATGGCACCACAAACCGTCAGGGGTATAAAGAGTACCGGTCAGATTCGGATGTATGCAAGGAATGCCCATTCCTAAAACAATGTACCTCAAGTGCGAATAAGCAAAGAATTATTCAACGCCATATATGGGAAACGTACAAGGAAAGGGTAGTCCAAAATCGCCAAAGTCAGATAGGGAATGACATATACCAATTACGTTGCCAAACTATAGAGCGAAGCTTCGCGGATGCTAAAACACTCCATGGGCTTCGCCGTTGCCAGGTTCCGGAAAAGAGAAAACCCAGGAACAAGCACTCATGACGGCAGTGGCACAGAACCTTAAGAAGATTGCTAGGCACCTTGCCAAGCAATCTAAGATGGGGAATTTCTCCTTTTTTACTAATTTCATAAATCTAGACCGAATCTGTTCTTCCTGGAACAGTCAGGTTGAGTTGAATAAAACCATTTTCTCAACAACCTGAGATGTTCCCACTAGTTTTTTGTTTTTCGCCCCAACTTGTTTCTGCCATTCTAGATTTTATGGTTTAAGGTATTCACTTATTGTAATATGGATTTATGTTGCTTAAATTTAAATAATAATACAGAAGTTCACTGGATCGCAGTGAAGTGGGGTTAAAATGATGAGTAGTTCTTTTGCACGGTGGTATGATTTTTTTATGAGCCCTTTAGAACAGTCGAAATTTAAAAAAGTTCGAATTGAACTTTTAGCAAGCGCACATGGAAGAGTGCTTGAGCTTGGTTCCGGAACAGGAATTAATTTTCCATTATATAGAGGTGTTGATCACGTTATGGCAATTGAACCAAGCCAACATATGATTGACCGTTCGCAGGAAAAGCATAAACAGGCCGTGGTGCCGATTGAAATTGTTAAGGCAAGTGCTGAGCAATTACCATTTGATGATAATACATTCGATACGGTCGTTGCGACGCTTGTATTTTGCACGATTCCTAATATGAAACAGGCCATTGAAGAGATGAAAAGAGTGTGTAAGCCTGAAGGCGAAATTCTTCTCTTTGAACATGTTAAGATGGAAAATAAAGCATTATCCACGCTACAGAATATGCTTACACCAGCATGGAAGAAAATTTGTGATGGCTGCTGTTTGAACAGAGAAACCTTGAATACATTTCGCGCTCATGGCATGTCGATTGAAAAAATCGAAAAATTCTATAAGGATCTCTTTATTATTGCGAAATTAAGAAATAGTAAAAATACAGCATTTGAAAATTAATTAATCTGGTTGATTTAACTAAAGAATTCAATCTAAACCTAAGAATAGACCAACCTTGGAGGAAGGCACAAGTTGGTCTTGGAAAACAAAATAGCTTATAATTTTGTCGCATCAATCAACCATACAAATGGATTTAATTGTTTAAACAGTACATGGAAGTCATGTTTATGAAAAACAGCCTTTAAAACGGGAATGGTTGTATAGTATTCAGTTTCTAGATCCTTCGCTAAGTTTAGGAAGCCTTGCTGTTGAGCATTTTTGATTGCTTGCAATTTATGACTTTCACTTTCAAAAATAGTATCTGCAAAAACGACTTTTCCACCTTTAATTAAGCATTTTCGATATAAAGAAATGGCCTCAGCTTTTTCGCTATCAGTTAAATGGTGGAAAGCATAGGTGCTAACAAATCCATTTATGGTCTGCATTGTTTTGAAATGAAGAAAATCACCTTCTTCAATTTGAACTTGAAATAATTTATTTTTCGCTATTTCTCGCATGGATGAAGAGGGTTCAAATCCAACCACGTTACAGCTTTTCTCAACAAGCTTTTGTGTTAAATTGCCTGTACCTACACCAAACTCAACAATGTTTCCTTCCACAAGTTTGGCAACTGCTTGAAGGATGTCATCATAGTGAGAAAAAACTTCTCTATATTCAAGGTCATTACCTGATACCGATTGGTCATATGATTCCGCCCAATGATCAAAAAGATCAACAAATTCCAGACCCATAACCTAATTCACTCCCTAACTTAATGTCAATAAATCATATTTGTATAGTATGAGTTAAAAGCAATACATGTAACTTTTTATTTGGTGTATGAAGGTTTGTCGATTCAAATAAAAAAACGCTGGCTTTCCGAAAGAGTAGATCGGAAAACCAGCGTATTTTATAAATATAATTAAGAATACAACGTATATGTAGGTTGCCTAAGCATCAGATTTAGATCAAGAAAGCTAACCCTATTGGATCCACAGCTTATATAATCCTTCTGTCACCCCTAGGTTGTACATGTAGTAAATCCCGAACACGATACTAATTAGACCAGGTAAGTTGAGTGAGTGTTTGATTGAGGCTTATTTTTTTCGAACTAAGGACAAATGGAATCCCGATAATGGTTGTAAAAAATAGCATTCCAATAACGGTTCCTGCACCAAAAATAATGATATAAATGGCTGCATCCCAAATGCCTGATACGGTACTCATCGTTAATAGGACCATGGCTCCACTTCCTGCAAGACCGTGAAACGATACCTATCAACATTGAATTTAAATAGGAAATTTTATTATGTTTGTGTTTATGATTATGATGACCCATATGTACATGAGAATGGAGATGCTTATGTTGTTCATTTTCATCGTCTTTATGTCGATGTAAATGGATATTTTTAAATGAAAGGACTGTTTTAACGCCCAGATACACAAGCATAATGCCTACTAAAAATTCTAATGACATTGCCCATTTTTCTGGGATTTCTCCTTTCATTAAGATAAGGACTATTCCAAAAACTAATAACGTTGCGGTATGACCAATCCCCAGAAAACACCTGCTAAGGTTGAACGAAATAATTGTTTGCTTTGACTGGCAATGGTTGAAACGGCGATGACGTGATCGGGTTCAATCGCATGCTTAATGCCAAGGACAAATCCTAATGAAAGGATGGTGAGAAAACCTATCTCCATTGATGTACCTCCCCTAAATATGTAGACTTAACAACCAACGATGGAGCAAGTGGTGAGTGTGTCCAAAATCTCGTAATTGCCAACAATCATAAAACATTAAAAGGATTACACATTTCAAAACGTCTCTATGAAATTATAGCATAGCTTTTTCTATAGTAATCTGACAATATTGAAGATTATTTTTCTAAGAGTAAAAAATATCAAGTATTACTATTTTTCTTTTTGAACAGTATAATCATGGATGGGAGTTGAGTCGTATGAATAAAAAGGACATCGCTAATATTCGGAAGCAATTCAAGCTAGATAATGATCATATTATGAGAATTCGAGAAATTTTAAATGTTTATGTTAAGAAAGAGTCAGGTGAGATTTACCATCATGTCTGTCAACCCTTTCAAATGATGGAACAAGAATCACAAGAGTTGTTTTTGACAAACTTTAAAAAGGTTTTAACTGGAGAGCTTGATACTAAACTGTTTGAACTCAAATTTCAACGGGATGTCGAAGGAAGCGCACAAACGATTCTTTATGAAGGGTTACATTTGGACACAACTGAGGCTTGGATTGAAAATATGCTTCAAATGGTTGAGAAGATGTATGCTCATACTGTTTATGAATTCGATACAATGGTAACCTTCATTCGAGGAGAATTACGAAAACCGACTAGCAAACGAAACGCTGAATCTGAAGAGGGCGGGGATGATGAAGTTTACTCCAATGAATTTATCCTTTGCAGTCAAAACAAATCAGACCAACCGAAAAAGGCCTTGCTGTTTGATTATATCGAGAAAGAATTCAAACCTAATAACGCCTTTGATCCAATTATTAATTTAGCTCAGCCTTTATCAGGTTTTTTGTTCCCGGCTTTTAATGATAATGCTGCAGATGTGAATCACATCCTATATTGTTCTGGAAAAGTCAATGAACCGAGTGAAACATTTGTTTTCGATGTTCTCAATTGTGAAGGCATTATTACGGCGATGGAAAATAAGGGCTGTTTTGAGCAAATCTTAATTAATGTGGTCGGAGACGAGGTTGATACTAAGGTCATAACGAATGTTTATGAGGAAATTGATAAGCTGGTGCAGGACAGTGCTGAACAAGAAGAAAGCGAACCTCCGATGTTGGATTATAAGGATGTTGAACGCATCTTAACGGTGAGCGGGATCGAAAATGTTGATACTGCTAAGGTGGAACATGCCTTTAAAGCTGTGGTCGATGATGCTAATCATGAATTTAAAGCGAGCAGTTTAATTCCAAAGAAGATTAAAATCAATACAAGTGTTGCAGATGTATCAATTAATCCGAAAGAACTGCACAAAGTAAAATATATAATGTATCAGGGAAAACGATGTCTAATGCTTGAAATCGATGAAGATGTCATTTTGGAAGGTTTCAAACTTGAAACAGAGACTCTCTAAACGGTTTTAGGGAAAGGTTCCTTAAATTTATAAATAGCAATTATTAGAATTGAAGTTGGTTCTCACAAGGGTGGGGGCCAATTTTTATTAGATGTAGCTATCTGACTTTCTCAGTATTAAAAACGAACCGCAATATCTAAGGGAATTCAAATAGCATAGCGTACAAAAAAGGATGCAAACTAAAATCGTGGAGCTGAATATAAACAATGGAAGAAATAGGGCAAGGATATAAGCGTAGGATCCATTTCAGCATCCATTAGGACATATCGAAATATACAACAAGGATGGTGAAAAAATGGCTAATAATAAAAATCAAGCTAAAAAGGACAACGCTTTACCAAAAGCAGATGTAGAATTCGCGGAAGCAAGAGGGAATGGACTCGAAAAAATCGCATTAAAAGCCCAAAAAAGTCAAAATAAATAACTAGTTTGAAAATTGGGTGACAGGCACTAATCAGAATCCGATGGTCTGTCACCCCGAATTGCCTTGCTAAATCAAAGAGGTTTGTTTTGGACGGTATCAATTTCTTTGTCTTTGTGCTTGTGATTATAACGAACTAATCGTTCGAAAATATTGAAACACCTTGTTTAATTTGGCCTTCTGTTTTCCATTTGGCTGTTCCATGTTACCGAACTCGAAAAATTTCACTTTTTTTATCCCAACAAATTGAAAAAGGGCTTTTTTCATTAAAGTTTTATGCGCATTATTTAATAGAAACAATGGGTAAAGTGTTGGGCCTTTCATGGTTGAAACGCAGACAGCCGATTTTCCTTTTAACAATCCCTCTGAAAGATATTTCCCTTTATCTTTATAAGCAAAATTGGAAGCAAACATTTGATCAATGTAACCAAGTAGCATGGCAGGCGGTCTACCCCACCAAATTGGATAAACAAATACTAGTTTATCGGCCCACAAAATTTGGTTTCGATACTTCTCTAGATTAGGGTCCCGATGCATATCGCGCCGGCGTTTTTCCTTATTAAAAGTGAGCAGGGGGTTAAAATTTTCTTCATATAAGTCTAACACCTGTATCTCACGAATGGTTTGATTCTCTTTACTTCCGCTAATTATCTTTTGAAGAAATCCATAACAAAGGCTTTCATGATTCGGATGAGCGTAAATAATCAATACGTTCATAAAACCACCCCTTAAACTTATCATTTGATAACAATATAGTAAGGTCAATTTAATTTGTTGTCAATTGATAATTGTTTTTTGATAATTATTTTGTTATTTTGTTATAAGAGGTGGTACTAATGGTCCAAAAAGTCTTCTTTGAAAAATTCATTGCTTTTTCAGCGTCCGTTCATCGTCTGACATACGAGTTAACAAAAAACTGTAAATCTGATGAGATTACCCCAATTCAATATAGTATGCTTGAACATTTAGCAGTAAGTGAACCGATGACCTTAAGTGAGATTAGTGAATGTCACCATATGTCCTTACCAAATACAAGTCGTGAAATTAAGAAGTTAACCTTGAAAAACTTAATCAGAAAATTAGATGATAAGGAAGATAGACGAAAGCAATATATTACGCTATCAGAAGACGGAGTACTCATGATGAAGGAAACTTTTCAATGCGCAGAGGCTCATTTACTTCAGCGTATTAAGGGGTTATCGGCAGAAGAGTTGAAGGATATTCAGCAGGCAATCGACTTGCTTCAAAAAAAGATATTTTATTAAAACAAAAGCTGTTTCTCACTTTTAGTGGAAACGGCTTTTTTGAATTTCTGAATAGTGATTCAGAATAGTTGAATATTAACGCTTAATATCGTAATATTCAGATTATTAAACAAGACTTTTAAATATGTGCTGGGTTATAGAAATGATAAGAATTTATGGGGGTTTTTGAGGTGGAAAATAAAAATTATCGATGGAGCAACAAAAAAATACGAGATCAAGTAGCGGTACTGGATGGAGAAATAAACCCTCACATTATACTAAAAAATGCAACGTATTTAAATAGCTACATACAGCAATGGCTGGTTGCGAATATTTGGATATATGAGGATCGGATTGTTTATGTGGGGGATAATCTACCAGAAAACCTAAATGGTTGCGAGGTTATCGATTGTCAGGGGCACTATGTAGTACCTGGGTATATTGAGCCGCATGCTCACCCTTTTCAGTTGTACAATCCTCTTACACTAGCAAAACATGCTGGACAGTACGGAACAACTACTTTAATTTGTGATAATTTAGCCTTCTTCTTGACGCTTCCCACCAAAGTAGCCTTTGAATTATTAGATGAATTCAAAAACATCCCATCTAGCATGTACTGGTGGTGTCGTTTTGATGCCCAAACAGAGTTGCCGAATCATGAGGATATTTTCAATACGGAGGATGTAGTATCTTGGCTCCAACATCAATCTGTGCTGCAGGGTGGAGAGCTAACAGCATGGCCGAAATTAGTAAATGGTGACAATCAAATGCTTTCCTGGGTCCAAGAGACAAAAAGATTGAATAAAAAAATAGAAGGTCACTTTCCAGGAGCCTCTGAGCGTACGTTAGCAAAATTAATGCTATTAGGTGCAGACTGCGATCACGAAGCCATGACTGGTCAAGAAGCTATTATTCGTTTAATGCAGGGGTATACAGTGTCACTTCGGCATTCGTCGATTCGACCAGATTTAGATAATCTATTAAAGGAATTAATACAGTTGGGGATTCAACAATTTGATCGATTTTTCTTTACTTCGGACGGTTCACATCCTTTCTTTTATGAAAACGGAATGACAGATGAACTGATCAAAATGGCTATTAGTCAGGGTATCCCTTTAATTGATGCTTATCATATGGCCAGCTACAATATCGCTCGCTATTATAATGTTGAACATGTACATGGGTCTATTGCAACAGGAAGAATAGCGAATATTAATATTTTAGAGAGCAAAGAAAATCCAACACCTATCAGTGTGATAGCAAAAGGGAAATGGATCAAGAAAGATGGCAAAGACACGAATGTGTTCCCTTTAATTGATTGGCATAAGTATCAAATATCGCATCTTAATCAAAGCTTGTCTTTAAAAGATGATGATTTGAACTTCTCAAACTCATTTGGTATTAATTTGGTAAATAATGTTATTACAAAACCATATGAAAGTATTATCGATTTAACTAGTGATGAATTACCTCTTGACGATGATGAATGCTTCCTTATGATGGTTGCACGTGACGGGTCATGGAGAATTAATACATTAGTGAAAGGATTTGCTCAAGATTTAGGTGGATTTGTGAGTTCGTATTCTGGTACTGGTGATTTCTTCATTATCGGTAAAAGAAAATCAGATATGCTCATGGCTTTTGAACGTATGCAGGCAATAGGCGGTGGAATGGTTTTGGTTGAACAAAATCAAATTCTGCACGAAATTCTTTTACCATTATCGGGTATCATGTCTGATTTAGATATGGACTTACTAATTAGAGAAGAGAAGAAGATGATCCAATTACTAAAAGAAAGAGGCTATCAATATAACGACCCTGCCTTTACCTTATTATTTTTCTCCGCCACACATTTACCATTTATTCGTTTGACTCCAAGTGGGGTATATGATGTGAAAAATAGGGAGGTTTTGGTTCCGCCAATAAAAAGGGGAAATAATCAAATTCTATAATAGTTATACCGGTTAATCTTTAGAAATAGATCAAATTTATACATACTTTAGTTAATTAAGGGGGAAGGTATTTTTTAGTATATGTTTTTTGGAGGTTAATAATGGAGGGAACAGGTAAGCAAATTAGGCTAACAGCAGGTGAAATGGCTCAACTTTGGTCTCAATACTTAAATGATAGCTCAAGCATTTGTATTCTTACTTTTTTTTAGAAAAAGCAGAGGATAATGAAATTAAGCCAATAATCGAATTTGCTCTAGAATTATCTAAATCCCATGTTAAAAAAATAACGGAAATATTAACAGAGGAAAAAAATGCAATTCCGAATGGCTTTAGCATTAACGAGGATGTTGATTTAGCTGCTCCAAGACTGTATTCCGACAGTTTTGTATTAAATTTTGTAAACCAAATGGCTAAGGTAGGACTTACATTATATGCTGGGAGTATTGCAGCATCTGTAAGAAATGACATTAAAACATATTATATGGAATGTATGAGTCAAACCATGCAATTATATAAAATTTCTACTGAATTATTATTGTCTAAAGGCTTACTAATTAGATCTCCAAGTTTGCCTAATTTAGAGAAGGTTGAATATGTGAAAAAGCAAGGGTTTATGTTAGATGTGTTTGGAGAGAAAAGGCCATTAATTGCATCTGAAGTAGATCTTTTATTTGCGAATCTGCAAAGAAATGCTTTAGGAGTAGCTTCACTTATAGGATTTAGTCAGGTTGCTCAGGATAAGGTTGTTAAACAATTCTTTTTAAAAGGTTTAGAAATTGGAAATAAGCATATTAAGTTATTTAGAGGTAAGTTGGAGGAAAGTAAACTTTCAGCACCAATGGGATGGGAATCAGAAATAACCAATAGTACAGAGTATACATTTTCTGATAAGCTTATGATGTTCTACACTTCTGGTTTGATATCTTTAAGTGTTGGGTACTATGGTACAGCGATCAGTCAAAGTCCTAGGGGCGATATTAGCGCTATGTATAACAGGCTATCCTTAGAAATTCAAATGTATGCTGAAGATGGAGCTAATATCATGATAAATAATGGATGGATGGAACAGCCACCAATGGCGTCCGATAGGGATGAGTTAATAAGAAAAAAATAGTTAATAATTAATCATATTTAAGTCCTTTTGCTTTTAAGCAGTAAGGACTTTTTTGCTTTTTTACATGTTGGAACTAGAGAATCTTTTATAATACAAATATAATCAAAAATAGAAAAATCCTATCACTGGAAAACCGGATTTTTTGGTACCATTTATAAACGGTTAAAATATGAATATTTAGAATCATTAAATTATAGTTGTAAAATGGTAGACTGAAAACAGAATAATCAGCTTGGTAATGTTTCAAGATATTTGGCTGAGTCTAAAATAGTGATAGTAGGGGGTAGTTATGGAACACAATTCATATATCCGAACTAGATATTGTGAATCGGATGCATTTGGACACATCAATAATGTCAGTTTTTTTATCTATCTCGAACAGGCGCGAGTTGATTTCTTTGTTGATACTCATATTTTCGAAAACACCCAAGAATGGTCTTTTGTCGTTGCCTCTGCACATTGTGATTTCGTAAAACAGGCTTACATCAATCAAAACCTTGTTGTTAAAACATGGGTCAGTCGGATTGGACGGACTAGTGTAACATTAAAGCATAAAATAATAGATCAAACAACTGAAGAAGTGATTGCGATAGGAGAAGTATCTTTAGTTTCTTTTAATTTTACGGAACAAAAAAGTCAACCATTGGAAGAAAGAATGGTGGAAAAACTAAAGGATTATACACAAAGTTAAACGCATGATTCTTCGAAAAGGAGTGTGCAAAATGAAATACGCAGATACTTGGGATTTGGATTCAATTTTTGCTGGTGGAACAAGGTCAGAGGAATTACAAGAAAAAATACATAATATCAAAACAGAGATACAACAATACCAACAATTAGTTAAACAATGGAATTCTGAGGAAGACAAAACAGCGAATCCATTAAAAGAAATCTTAAAGAAACAAGAAAGTGTTGGGAAAGGGTTAGGGCAGACTGGTACCTTTGTACAGATGTACCATGATGCAAACATGAATGATGAATATGCGAATGTGGTAAAGGGTCAAGTGATGGATTTAGCAAGTGAGGTCGAAAATCTCTCAACGATTTTCAAGAAAAAACTTGTTAGCATTTCTGATCAAGATTGGCTAAATTTTTTACAAGACTCGGAATTAAACAAAATATCATTTGCTTTGAATGAAATTCGTGATCAAGGGAAACGTCTCCTTTCAGAGAAAGAGGAGAAAATAATCACTGAATTAAATAAGGATGGTTTATCGGCTTGGAGTCGATTATACGATACGACAGTGTCGATTATGACCATCCCATTTACGGATAAAGAGGGAAAGACAACCCAATATTCCGTGGGTCAGGCAATGAATCGGATGTACGCAGATCCCGATGCTGAGGTAAGAAGACAGCTTTTTGAAAACTGGGAGGAGGCTTGGAGTAAATTTGCGCCAATTTTTGCTGATACGTTGAATCATATAGATGGGTATCGTATCACCTTGCAAAAAGCTCACAGCCGCCAATCCTATTTAGATGAACCATTAGAATATAACCGCATGTCTAAAGAAACGCTTGATGCGATGTGGAAAGCTGTCGCAGAGCGTAAACAACCTTTCATTAGCTTTATAAATCAA
The DNA here is from genome assembly GCF_033449965.1 of Bacillus sp. T3. Classification (NCBI taxonomy): domain Bacteria; kingdom Bacillati; phylum Bacillota; class Bacilli; order Caryophanales; family Bacillaceae; genus Bacillus; species Bacillus sp. T3. The sequence goes on along the minus strand of NZ_CP137761.1, from coordinate 2,903,075 downwards.
AAGGCTAAAATTTTAGGGTTAGAAAAATTAGGCTGGCAGGATGTCGATGCCCCAGTAGCTTTTGGTAGCGTGAAGCCACTACGCTTTACCTATGACGAAGCCTGTGATTTTGTCATCAATAACTTTGCGACCTTTGGGGAGGAAATTTCAGCCTTTGCCAAACATGCCTTGGAAAATCGCTGGGTAGAAGCAGAGGATCGGCCGAATAAACGGCCTGGTGGATATTGTACTAGACTGCCAGAATGGGAAGAATCACGAATTTTTATGACCTTTACTGGTTCACCATCAGATGCGAGCACGTTAGCTCATGAATTAGGCCATGCATTCCATAGCTTTGTTATGAAGGATTTGCCAGCGTTAAATCGCCGATATGCCATGAATGTTGCCGAAACCGCCAGTACTTTCGCTGAAACAATTATTGGCAATGCGACTGTTGCTAATGCAAAAACAAAAGAAGAAAAAATCACCCTTTTAGATGCTAAAATCGGCAATGCTGTTGCCATGTTTTTAAATATACATGCACGATTCCTATTTGAAAATAAGTACTATGAAGAGCGTTCAAATGGAATTGTATCAGAACAAAGATTGAATGAACTCATGGTAAATGCCCAGAAAGAAGCGTATTGTGACAGCTTAGCAAGCTACCATCCACACTTCTGGTGTAGTAAATTACATTTCTATATTGACGATGTGCCGTTCTACAATTTCCCCTATACATTTGGCTTTTTATTCAGCTTAGGAATTTACGCAGAGTATATAAAGAATCAACATGGATTTGAGGAAAAATATATCGCTCTACTGCGCGACACTGGTTCGATGAAAGTAGAAGATCTAGCCATGAAGCATTTAGGTGTTGACCTGACAAAACCAGCTTTTTGGGAGGCTGGGATACAATTAATGGAAAGAGATGTTGAGGAATTTATCTCTTTATCTGAAGAAATGATCGATAGATAAATTTTATCGAAAAGGGGAAGTTTCATATGGAGCTTCTCCTTTTTGTTTATGATTTTGCCATATTTTAGACACTGATTTATACTAAAGCTGAAAGGAGGAATTATCAATGTTTCAGAAAAATCCCCATTTGGTTTCTGGTGCGGAGGTGGTAGATTCAAACTGGAGGCTTCTCTACAAATCTGGAAGTGTAGCAGCCGTGATTATGGTAGCAATAATTCTAATGCAGTTTATTATTTTCATCACGTGGCCACCACCTCTTGATGGAAGTGTACTGGAATGGTACGAGTTATTTCAGAATAACTGGCTTCTCGGTATTTTATCGTTTGAATTTTTGATGATTGTATACAATGTTCTAGCGCTTTTGATGATCCTTTCCTTCTTTGTTATCCTTAGAAAAATTAATCAACCTCTCACCTCAATCTTCCTTATCACAAGTCTTCTTGGAATTATCGCCTTCATTGTCGCAAGACCTGTTTTTGAGATGCTTTACCTCAGCAATCAATATGCCGTTGCAACAACGGAGATACAGAAAAATATGATTCTGGCTGCTGGGGAAGGGATGCTGGCTATCTTCAATGGCACAACTTTCTACATCAGTTACATTCTGGGCTCTATATCCGGTCTATTAATCTCAGTTGTCATGCTCAAAAGTCATATTTTTAGCAAAACCACGGCTTATTTAAGAATCGGATCCAGTATCCTTGATTTTGGTCTCTTCATTCCAACAATAGGTTTATACATTTCGATGTTTTCAGTGGTGTTTTTATTGATCTGGAATATTATGATTGCGCGTAGGCTTATTCAACTCAGTCGACTTTAAAAGTAGAGAGTATGTTTGAAAAATGAAAAACTAAGAGAAAAAGTTGTAATAGGTCCAATATAAATGAATAGAAATCTATATAATCATTTTCTAATGAAGGGAGAAGTAACTTGATTAAAATACATTCCCATAACTTGGATGAAGCAAGAAACAATCTAATCCAACAGATAAATTTATTAAGCAATGAAGAATTTAATCGAAAACCTGGTCTTGAAAAGTGGAGTATTGCGCAAGTTTGCCATCACTTAAATTTAGTTGAAAAAGCCACTATAAAAGCTATTGATTGGGGTTTACAACAAAATAAAAAGACGGACTTAGAACGTAAAAAGGTTGAACGAATATTGGATCGGACAAACAAGATTCAAGCACCAAAAATTGTTGAACCAGCTAATGAACCATTAGATGTGGAGCAAATCATTGATTTATTGAGCAATTCGAGACAAAAATTAATGAGTCTCCTTTGCACGATAGAAGATACTTTCATTTTAACGGAAAAGTCTGTAAAGCATCCTGCCTTTGGTGAATTGCCTCTTGATCAATGGATCGAATTAATCTATTTACATGAGCAGCGACACATTGAACAAATAAAGGAGATAAAATTACAGTTCAAAGGCGACAGATAGCATCCGGATTTTTGGTCGCTATCTGTCATCTTTTTTTGAGTATATTTAATCTATTTGTATACAATCCCAATATGTGATTAGCTTATAGGATTGTAAAATGTATTAATAGCAGATGCAAATTCGCAAATAGAAGTGCAAAATCGGCTAATAAGAGAGTATAATCCGCTAATATATCGTCCGGTCAAACTGCTTCTGTTTGCGCTTTACTACGACTTGTCCGATTAATATTACTCAATGTAAAGGCAAATAGAAAGGCAAACAGAATAAGGGCCGATATAAAAAATACAACTCCACGCCACCCCCAGTGAACCCAGAAAAATCCACCTGTAGTACCGCCAATGCTTGAGCCAAAGTAATAGGCAAATAAATACAGCGAAGATGCTTGTGCTCTTTCTTTTTTTGCCCGTTGGCTAACCCAACTACTTGCAATGGAGTGTGCTCCGAAAAATCCAAATGTAAACAATGTTATCCCAAGCAGGTCTAACCATAGATTCATGTGTAATGTACAAACTGCACCACTAAGCATGATAAGGATACCTGTATAAAGAACCCTCTGACGACCAAATTTGTCCGATAGGCTTCCAAACCAAGCAGAGCTGAATGTACCCACTAAATAGACGAGAAAAATCCAACCAACTACTGTCGAACTCAAATGATAAGGTGCAGCTAGGAGCTTATAACTTATGTAGTTATAAAGTGTTACAAATCCACCCATTAACGTAAAGGCGATTCCAAATAAACAAAGTAATCCAGAATCCTTTAGATGGTGAAGGAGCGATTTTGATAATGAGCTCAATTGCATTGGTTGTGATATAAAATGTCTGGAATTCGGAAGTGCCCAAACAAAATAAATACTAATTAGTAAACTTAAAATGCCTAGAAAAATCATACCGATCTGCCAGCTAAACAAATCTGTCATCGTTCCCATAATGATTCGCCCCGCTAGACCACCAAATGAGTTTCCGCTTATATACAATCCCATTGCTATTCCTATACTTTTAGGATCCATTTCTTCCCCCAAATAGGCCATCGCAATGGCGGGAACACCTGCAAATGCCACCCCTTGTATGACACGTAACACTAATAGCATGTGGAAGTTAGGCATAAATGCAATGACAATTGTTAGGGCTGATGCAACGAAAATAGAAATTGCCATTAATTGTTTGCGACCCAAACTTTCAGATAGTGAACCAAACAAAAGTAAACTAACAGAAAGCACGAAGGTTGTTAAAGATAGTGATAAACTTGCGATTGCGGGTGAAACATTAAATTCTGCTGAAAACTGTGGTAATAATGGCTGAGTTAAATAAAGATTTGCAAACGTAATAAATGCTGCTGCAAAAAGTGCCAGGTTTGTTAATAGAAATTCCTTTGTACCTTTTTTTATATAGGTCATGCTGTATCCCTCGATATGATATTTTTATTGTATTGCGAAAATTTAAGTAGTTCTATTATAGTACAATTTCGAAATAATTCATCACATTGGAATATATACAAACGTCAATCGGTTATTTTGGACGAACATAGGTTCATATAAATGGGAAGGAGGTGTTTTATAAAGGAGGGGCATTATGGCAACAAATCCGATTGTTGTTAGATCATTAGATGAAATCACCTTTTGGTCTAGGATTATGAAAGAACATGCGTTATTTTTAAGCCTTGGATTCACCTATGAACAAAAACAATTAATTGAAGAAGCACAACAATTTATCTCGTTATTTGAGAGGATAGAAGAAAAGTTATCTAGATTTACTGTAAATTCGGATTTACAACAAGTTCAGGCTTTTAATTCCGAGGTCTATCAAGCAGCTGTTGCTATATGGAGTTACAAAAGGAGGATATTGGAATTAACTTTACGCTGCCAAATCCGTACAAACAATTTTCCTTTATTAGTTGACCATATTAGCAGAGAAGCAGCCTATTTTGCTAATCGTTTAAAGGATTTAAATGAAGGGAAATTAGCTCCTGCACCAGATGCAGTGATTCAAGAAAATGTATTTTTTCTAAAAATAATGGCTGATCATGCAAAGTTTATTGGACATCTTTTAGATCCTTCGGAAAGAAAATTAGTTGATCAGGCTAGAGAGTTCAGTCATGACTTTGATCAATTATTGTTTCAGGCAATTGATTTGGATTATATGCGTCCTCAATCGGAAACAAAACCGATTTTAAGTCAATTTTTAAATCAAAATAAAGTATCCGTTGCTTCCTTAAGAGATTTTAAGAAGACAGCAAGAGAGTTAATCGAACAGTGTCGTATAAAAAGTAATATTCATCCGCTGTTAGCAGACCATACTTTCAGAGAAGCAGAAAGGTTTTTGGAAATTATAGATTTATTTGAAGCGAATTTGAAAAGGGCATAAAACAGTCTTATTGAACTCATTAACGTAGTCATTTAATGCAAAACGGCTTTTTTGTTCGATAATGATTTCAGTAGGACTAAGTAGTCCATTTTAAGATTTGATATGAAAAAAGGCCTTTGTTAAAGGTCTTTTTTTCGTTGGTTACAGAATGATGAATCATAAACTTTTATGATTTAACAAACAAAAGCATTGAAGCGTTAATTTGTGTCATTGCGAGAATATTCTTGAATGTTATAATCGCTTAAAAGAAAGGAGTAGCAGGTGTGAATCATCTTTGTTAGGAAATTGTTTTATATGGTCTTATTTATTTGTTTTTTGGTAGGAGGAGTATTGAGTGAGTAAAAATCATCAAAGTGAGAAGCTTCAACGTGGTTTGGATAACCGACATATCCAATTAATTGCACTTGGAGGTGCAATTGGAGTTGGCCTGTTTTATGGTTCAAGCGCTACTATTCAGATGGCTGGTCCATCCATTTTATTCTCTTATTTAGTTGGAGGATTAGTTATTTTTACAATTATGAGAGCACTAGGGGAGATGGCTGTTGATGAACCGGTGTCAGGTTCCTTTAGTACATATGCAAACCGATATTTAGGGGCGTTTGCAGGCTATTTTACCTGGATGGACCTATTGGTTTATGTGGGTTGTTGTTGGAATGGCTGAAATAACAGTAGTTGGTGTTTATGTGAATTTCTGGTTTCCAGATATTCCACAATGGCTGACAGCCTTGGCTGTTCTTATTGTCATTACAATGATCAATCTTGCTAATGTAAAAGCATTTGGTGAGTTTGAATTCTGGTTTGCGCTGATAAAAGTGGTTGCCATTATTGGAATGATTCTCCTTGGAATAGGAATTATCTTTTTTGGAATCGGAAACAGTGGTCAGCCAATCGGCTTTGACAATCTTTGGAGTCATGGAGGATTTATGCCAAATGGAATCAAAGGCATGTTATTGTCATTGGTTCTTGTGATGTTTTCATTCGGTGGGGTAGAGTTGATTGGAATTACGGCAGGGGAGGCAAAAATCCCCAAAAATCAATACCATCAGCCATTAACAATGTAGTCTGGAGGATATTAATTTTTTATATTGGTGCATTAGGGATAATGATGACCTTATATCCTTGGAATGAGGTAGGGACAAATGGCAGCCCGTTTGTATTAATTTTTGATAAAGTAGGTATACCTGGTGCGGCACATATCATTAACTTTGTTGTCATAACAGCGGCTCTTTCTGCTTTTAATAGTGGTTTATTCAGTTCGGGGAGAATGCTTTACAATTTATCTCTGCAAAATAACGGTCCGAAATATTTTGGGAAGCTTAACAAGAATGGCAATCCAAGACGTGGTATCCTGTTCTCATCCTTATTATTAGTTGTAGCAGTCGTTTTGAATTACATCGTTCCCGAAAAAGTGTTTCTGTATATTTCTTCCGTTGCCACGGTTGCGGTTATTACGAGTTGGACGATCATCCTGATTACACAATTAAAATTCAGACAATCAAAAACTAATAATGAAATTGAAAAATTAGCATTTAAAATGCCGTTATACCCATTTTCAACCTATTTAGCATTGGCGTTTTTAGCACTAGTCATTGTCTTAATGTCATTTATTCCAGAAATGCGAATTGCGTTAATTGTTGCACCTATCTGGTTTATGCTGCTTTATATGGGTTATAAAATGAAAAAAAAGGATTCGACAGAGAATTCGATTGAAGACGTGGGATAATGTTTTAGGCTGCGTTTAGTATAAATAATTGAACGTATCAAGGGGACGGTTTGGATTACACTTCTACCATAGGAGACTAGACCCGTCCCTTTTATAATTTATTTGTTTGAAAAACTCTTTGCTATAACTTTTAATAATATTTTTGGTTGCATCAATATCGTAATAGGTTTTACTAGGTTCATAACCTTTATGAAGGCGTTTAGTACTGTTTCATCTTTAGCTGATAAAAGAAAGATATTTTTGGCGTACCATTGCTGAAGTCTGAGACCCAATGGTTTTTTCCCAGAAATACTGTGATATCGAAAATCCTCAGTAACCACCATATTCCAGATTGGAGAAATGATCTTCGAAACATTTTTATGGAAAATTGAAATCGTCTTTTGGAGAGGATTATTACTTTCACGTAATAACTTCTGCAAGGTAAGAGCTTCCAGCACAGCCAGGCTCATACCTTGGCCAAAGACTGGATCGATTCTACATACTGTATCCCCAATCAATAATAAACCATCAGGCAATTCCTTCAGCTTGTCAAATCGTTTCCACAAAATAAAAGGTACGCGGTAGATAGAGGGTTTGGATAAAGGAGTCCCATCCTTGATTTCATGATAGATATCTAGTTTGGGTAGTCTTCTTGTTAATGCTAAAAAGCCATTATCATTCTCTAAAACTTCTTTTTCGTAAATTTCGTGTTGGTACCCCATTATGGTTACAATATATCGTTCACCTTCCACCTTCGAAATCGTTCCGCCGATTTTTTCATGGGGTGGCGTTGGATAGAGTAATTTAATCTTCCAATCTCGAGACACATTGTCAGGGAGATGAAAAAGTTGACTTACATAACTTAAACCTATTTCCACTTTATGATGAGGAATCGTAATTCCTAACTCCTTTAACCAACCAGTGCTAAAACTACCTGCACCACTAGCATCCACGATTAAATCTGCTGTAAAGTTTTTTGTTGTATTCGTAGTTTCTTTTACTTGTACACCAGTGATACGATTTTGCTCTTTATTATATAAATAATTGCCCACACTTTGATTATAGAAAATCGATACATTCGGAATGGCCTTGATATACTGCTCAATATGCCATTCGAGATGCGGCCGTGTTTGTAAAGTGGTAGAATATCCTCCATCAAACCGAAGCTTCCAAACCCCATGATGAAACCAAGCGAGGTCTTTAGTTGAATTTATTTTCAGCGCACCACTTTGGTGAAACTTTCCAGTTATACCAGGGAATAACTCCTCGAGCCCATTTTCTCCGGCATGGAGGAGAGCATGCAAATGTTCCCCTTGCCGCGCGCCTTTTCTCGGAAAGGGTCCATCAGGTTCTGGATCTCGTTCTAATATAACAATCTCCATAAAAAAGTCCGACATTACTCTTGCCGCCAATTTCCCGGAAATTCCCCCACCGATAATAATTGCTTTTCCATGACGTTCCATCTATACACCTGCCATTTTTTTAAATAAACATAGCATAATCAAGTTTTTGTTACCATTTATTTGAATTCATTTCTTTCTTTTGATTTTCTCTTTTTTTGTGATTTTTTTGGACATTGGCAATAATGACCAAACATAAAATGGAGCAAAGGGGGAGATGAGTTGCAGCGTAGACACTACATAGATGGGCTTGACGGTCTTCGTACATTAGCGGTGGCGGTAGTAATGATTTATCATCTTCATTACGGATGGGCACCTGGTGGATTACTAGGTGTGGGGATTTTTTTTGTCTTATCGGGTTATTTGATTACAGGAATCCTACTGCGTCAATGGAACGAGAATCATCAATTGGATTTTAAGGGTTTTTGGATACGAAGAGCTAAGCGTCTCTTGCCAGCACTTTTTACGGTCCTCATTGCTGTTAGTGTATGGTCTTATTTTTTTAATCAAGACCAGCTTCCGCTTATTCGGAAGGATAGTTTGGCTGCAGTATTTTATGTTAGTAATTGGTGGTATATTTTTCATGATGTTTCATATTTTCAGAGTTTTAGTCAAAGGTCACCGTTTGAACATCTGTGGTCTTTAGCGGTAGAAGAACAATTTTATATATTTTTTCCATTGTTACTGTGGGTTGGCTTGCGTTGGATGTCGAATTCCAAATGGCTTCTAGGGCTATCATTAGGATTGGCAGTCGTCTCGGCTAGCTTGATGGCGTGGCTATTTGAACCAGGCATTGATCCGAGTCGAGTCTACTTTGGCACGGATACAAGGTCATTTGCGTTATTGATTGGCTGTGCACTGGCGATATTGCATCAGAGTCATGCGTTAAAGGAGCCTATTTCGAAAACGAAAAGATGGTTAATGGATGCGTTAGGTATGGTTTGTCTTATTATTTTATTGGGATTTATATTCGGTGTGAGTGAATACAACGTATTTTTGTTTCGTGGTGGATTGGTCCTGCTCTCGATCATTAGCGCGATTCTTATAGCAGTCATTGTACAACCAACAAGTATGCTGGGGTCATTTTTTGCATGGAAACCGCTTAAGTGGTTAGGTGAACGATCATATGGAATTTATCTTTGGCATTTTCCTGTTATCATATTAAGCAATCCAATCAGTAATGTAGCTGGAATTCAATGGCTGCGCATCATTTTACAGATTTTTATAACAATCGTCTTAGCAACTGTGTCGTATCGCTGGATTGAAAATCCGATCCGTTATGGTACCATTTCCCGACCTGGTGATTGTGAAAAGCTCCGTTGCGATCTTAGTTGGAATTCTTTTTTTGGCTCTGCCTATTCGTCACGATGGAGCCGATATGAAGGCTGCTCCTTCGATAGCGAAGGAAAGTGAGAGTGCTAAACCTAAAGCAAAAACGCTTGAAGCACCAGCACCTTCCGCTACAGCGCAAGCACAACCGACACCCGAAGCGTCATCGGACACAAATGCTACAGAAGTCAAAGTTACGGCAATTGGCGATTCCATCATGCTAGATATTGAACCCTATTTAAAACAGTTAATCCCAGGAATAGTTGTGGATGGAAAAGTAGGAAGGCAATTGATTCATACGATTCCGGATATCATCAATTTACAGTCGAAAGGGAGCCTTGGGAATGTCATTATCATTCACCTTGGGACCAATGGCCCTTTTACTTTGGATCAATTGCAAGCCCTCTACCAATCACTTGGAAATCCAAAACAAGTCATATTTGTGAATACACGGGTACCAAGAGCATGGGAGTCAGAAGTTAATACTATTCTAGCTAAATTTGTGTTAACTGAACCGCAAACAACGCTTGTAGACTGGTATACAAAAAGTGCTAACCAACCAGGTTATTTTGCTCCTGATGGAGTACACTTAACACGGGATGGTGCTACTGTGCTCGCAGGTTTGATAAATGAGGCTATTGAAAAATAAAGAAGGTGGATCGATAAATGGAGATGGTTCAGACGTCTCCATTTTTCAAAAAAATAGTGGATCATTTTTTGAAACGTGCATATATCCATTTTGGTGAGCATATTCACAACTAAACATGCATAATTTTTAAAAGTTGAATCATATATTTCCAAAGTTGTATCATATATTTTTGGACGTAAATCATATCCTCTATCAATCGTGCATATCAGGCATTTTGCGTGCATAAAACAAATGAAATATACTAGTTTTCCTGTAAAAATTGATTTCTTTTCGAAAATAAACAAGATTTCACAATGAAACTCTACAATTTTTACCCGAAAGGAACCAATATTGAACGAAATTAGTTCTGCTTTTCCAAAAAACAATGATCCTGGAACATATACAAAAAAGACAAGACGAATTCCTGTGCGAATTCGTCTTACAAAACCGAACTACTATTCAAATTTAGCATTTAGGTACGCACATCTGCTACTAGTACCTTTTAAGAATGAAAATATAATTAACCCTTTTGCCTCGTAAGGAAATCCCTATCACTTGCAGTTGGAGGCTGCTCTAACCATCCATTTTTTATCATGATGTTTGCTCCGTCTTCTGCAAATTTCATAAGTTCAACTGTTAATCGAACGTAATGAAGACCTAAATCTCTCCTTGAATTAACGCTCAATGCATATCCATAATACCCTATCGATAATTGGGTTGATAATTGAATTTGGTAGAGCATATATTTATCCGAAAAGGGCGGAGTTGTAGAGTTTGTTATCATCGATTGCCAAGAAATGGGTGAATTTAATTTCTCTTCATTAAAAAGTGATTCAAATATTCTTAAATGTTTATTGCTAATTTCTAATCCTCTTTTAATATGTTGACGAACCTCCTCTGATTGGGTCACTTGGGAAAATCCAATCTTTATGGCAGCATGTAAATGCATTTTCGTCATGTTGAAAAAAATATCTCCTATTTCCATTACATTCATCGGTCGTCGTTTTCCAAACCATCCAGTTAAAAAACTTTGATGTTGAACAAAATCAATCGTATCCGGTGGTGAAATAACAGGAGGCCGTACAAAAAGTCCTTTCCTAAGCATAGCATCAATGGTTTGATCAAACAGCATCATCGTCTCTGTTACGCAAGTGATATAAAACTTCCGTATGTCCGATCGAATCGCCGAACTAACAGATAGTGAATATCCAGTTAACCCTTGTACCGTCATGATATACATATAATTTAAGTAGAAAGGATCTTGAAAAAGACGGGGTGCGATAGCATGTACGTCTTCTTTTTCTTTAAACCCATGAGGAATAGGGTAGTTTTCTTTCACCAAGAATTCGGTAGTTTCTTGAATATGCTTTCTTGATAATCCAAGGGCAGTTTGGTAAAGTGATTTGATTTCTTGATCTTCGATATGCTCGAGTGCATAAAGAAAAAAACAAATGGACATTGAATCAAATATGTATTGAGTCCAAATGCTCGTAATTTCTGGAGCCGTTAATCGAATCGAGTTATTCGTTTCCAAGATTGATCCTCCAATATATACGAAATGACTTATGTAGGCTTATTTTTTTCGAAGTGATTAATAAATATGTAAAAAAATTCAAACCTTTTACATAAAAAGGTTTTTTTCATTTATTTAATTATTGTATTTCTTCCCCAATTGAATTTGAAACAATCTTTCAACGTCTAAAAAAACCTCATTAAGAAATAATAATTTAGGAACAAATGTAAACCAAATTCGATCGATAGGAGGGGATGATATTTTGGAGCAATTAGAGGGGAAATCAGAATCTAAACAACCATATTGGGAAAATATTTTCGAGCAAATAAATAATATTATGACCAACCAAACTGCTACAGAAAATAAAATGATGTCAGCATCCACCACACTTAACATGCCTTTTCACATGATAAATTCTGATAGTATTTCTCATACAAAAGCAACATTTATGGCTTTTGTGGATGTAATGATTCCTGGAACCTTAGGGGCATTAGATTTACGATTAGATGAATATATTGATTGGACATTAAATCATTATGTATCAATCCAAGGGGAATGGGGTGTGAAAATTGCCCAGTTATCTTCTCAAACAGCGAGAATACTTGATATAACAGCTTATCAGCTAGTCGTTTCTGGAAAAATGAAAGGAACCCTTGATTTTTCAACGTATCCAGAAGGGGGCCCATTTGCAGCTCTTTCCTTTGACGACCGGTTAGAGGCAATAGCATTATTAGAAAATCTACAAGTTGATTTAGAAATCCTTCCTTCTCCTTTTCGAAACAATGCAGGATTAATAAAAAATGTTGTAGCGGCTTTGCATCAAATGGTTACGTTTGGTTATTATTCTGAATGGTTTTCACTAGGATCAACTCGATTAGCTAACCCTGAGAATCACCATTTTGAAAGACAATCATTAATATGGAAGAGCCTGGATTATCCCGGTCCATCATTAGGTTATAAGGCAGTTCGAGGGTTTTTATTCGATCAATTTTCAGAAGAGGAGAAAAAGAAATGAATACAGATGCCGACGTGATCATAATTGGTTCTGGTGGAGGTGGGGCGGTTATAGCCAAAGAGTTAGGAGAACTAGGAATCAAGGTCATCATCCTTGAAGCCGGTCCTTGGTATGGGAATAAAAAATGGGACAAGCCTAACCAAGACCGTGGAGCAGTCAGTAGTTCCAATGAGGAAGATTTGGATATTAATCTTTTACGGCAACAATATACCAAACATGAACATACGATGAATTCCCCTGAATTTGGTCGTTTCAGGTGGGGACCTGCGGATCGACGACGTCCAGCATGGTATCGGAATGTCCCGAAAAATGGACTTGTTTGGCAGTCCACCGGGGTTGGAGGGACAACACAAGTTTATTGGGGAAATTCACCTAGAGCTTTTTCAATGGCAGTAGATGAGGTCTGGCCCATTTCTTATCGAGAGTTAATTCCGTATTATGAAAAGGTGGAAGCTACATTGCCCGTTCGCCCTGCCCCCACGACAGCAAAGGAGGAATTGTTTTATTTCGGTGCAAAAAAAGCTGGTTGGTCAATGCTGAATACGTTAAATCCAACTTCGCCTGGATACCGTCCTCAACCTAATGCCATCTTGCCACCAAATGTGCGGTTAATGAATCCCGAGACTAGTTTAGAGGAAGTATCAAAATTAGAGGGGTGTACGCTATGCGGCCATTGTGTAAATGGTTGTCCTCATGGACCTTCTGTTGAAAAGATAGCGAAACGCCCAACCAATGTCAGCTACATTCCACTTGCCTTAAGAACCAAAAATGTTGAAGTTCGCCCTAATACATATACTACAAAGATTTTGACGGAAAAAGATCCGAAGGAGGGACTTCGTGCAACTGGAGTTCAGTACAGAGATACATGGACAGGAGAGTCCAGGTGAATTGTACGCAAAAATAGTTGTAATGGCAGCAGGGTGTATCGAAAGTCCAAGATTGTGGCTAAATTCAAATCTCCCGCATAATTCGTGGGTTGGAAGAGGATTAACGAACCATTATTGGGATTGGGTTACGGGTGTATTTGATGAAAAGGATCTAATGGCCATATTAGGCCAACCAAACGTGAATCCATTTGTTGGACCTACATCAGGAGGACGGTTTGATTATCCAGGTTTAGGATGTATCCAACCAGCTGGAGTCAGCCCAGGCTTATTTTCGTCTTTAACCTTTGGGTTCAGCGAAAATGGATATCATTTTGGACAGAATCCATTACCCTCAGACCCTTGGAATCTACAAGGACGAGTAGTAGGAGACGAATTAAAAGAATGGATGTCAAATTATAAAAATACGTTAAGCTTAATGATCTTTACTGATGATCAGCCTAATAAAAAGAATGGTGTCACCATTGATCCTTTAGTAAAAGATGAACACGGACCGATCCCGGTAGTAAGGTATATCGCTAGTAACGAAGATAAACAGAAGCGAACCACGCTAGTAAAAATGGCAGCCGAAATGTTACAAAAAGCTGGTGCAAAGAAGATCATACGCACCGATTGGCCAGCTCATTTATTTGGGCATATTGAATCTACAATGCGAATGGGTTTTGTTGTAGATCTTAATTGTGAAGCGTATCAAGTAAAACGGCTTTTTATAGCAGACAATAGCGTTCATTTTAATGGTATTGGTGGGCCAAATCCTACGTTGACCACACAAGCGTTAGCTACAAGAACGGCTGAAAAATTATCAAATATATATTTTGGTTGAAACAGGTTTACATAATATAACACATGTTTAAGTTACTAATCGAATAAGTAAACACTGGGGTTTGAACTCCTGAGTTGGGGTTTTACTGACCAAAACTGGCTTGAGAGCAGTAAAAGTGGTTAGAAGCGGGCTTTTATTGACCAAAATGGAGCTTGAAACCTGCCAAAGTGGTTAATGAAGTACCCTTACTGTACGGAATAAGTAACAACCAATACATACTTTTTGGGAAATCAGGAAAAAGTAACCTAACTGATTTGTTAAGGAGAGAGATAGCATGCCGTCTATTGTCTCAATTGGCGAGGCTGTGCCGAAAAACGTTATTGGGCAACAACAGGCAATGGAATTTGCCAAGAGGCTATTTTCAGCTTCTTTTAAGGATATTGACCGATTATTATCCGCATTTAAAAATAGTCAAATTGAAAAACGGCATCTTGTTAAACCATTGGAATGGTATACTCAAGAACACACATTTTCCGAGAAAAATGAAACCTATATTGACGCTGCCATTTCATTAGGCATTGAGGCAATCGAAAATTGTTTGACGAGCTCAACATTTCTAAAGCAAGCTGTTCCGCATGAAGATATAGATGCCATTTTTTTTATTTCAAGTACAGGTTTGGCAACACCGAGTATTGAAGCGAGGCTCATGAATATATTGCCATTTTCGCCCCATACAAAAAGAATTCCAATCTGGGGGTTAGGCTGTGCAGGCGGTGCATCGGGTTTATCAAGAGCTTTTGAGTTTTGCCAGGCATTTCCAGAAATCAAGAGTCATTGTCCTTTCGGTAGAATTGTGCAGCCTAACCTTTCAGATAAATGATCGTTCAAAAAGTAATTTCATTGGAACGTCTTTATTTGCTGACGGAGCAGCGTGTGCATTAGTTTGCGGAGATAAGACGAATGCAGGGGCTTTTACGGTAATGAATGGGTCACCAGCCATTATCGCAACCCGGTCCACCTTGATGCCCCAATCGCTTGATGTAATGGGATGGGAAGTTAGGAACGGCGGTTTATTTGTCATATTTACAAAAGATATTCCAACAATTGTAGAAAAATGGTTCAAGCCAAATGTCACGGAATTCCTACATAATATAGGATGGGAGTGGGAAAGAATTAATCATTTTATTGTCCATCCCGGAGGAAAAAAAGTATTGAAAGCATATGTGAAAGCAATAGGAATAAACGAATCAATGATTGATGCATCCAGTGATGTATTAAGGAATTATGGAAATATGTCTTCTACCACGGTCTTCTTTGTTTTTAAAAGAATAATGGAAACGGCTGAAAAAGGGGATGTCGGATTTGCAGCAGCATTGGGACCAGGATTCAGTTCGGAAATGCTATTAATCAGGTGGGAATAAAGATGATGTTTTTTTATGGATTTCTTTCTCTTGTAACCCTCCAGCGTTTGGTGGAATTAACAATTGCCAAGCGAAATGAAAAATGGTTGAAGGAGCAGGGAGGGGTAGAATTTGGTCAAACCCATTACTATTTTATTGTGTTGATGCATATGATGTTTTTTGTATTCTTAATTTATGAGGTTATTTATTTTAATAGGGGAATATCCCAAATTTGGCCGATCTTGCTGACTTTCTTCCTTATAACACAGGCAGGAAGAATTTGGGCTATGACTTCTCTGGGAAGGCATTGGAATACAAAAATTATCGTTCTTCCAAAAGCAAGTCCCATCAAGAAGGGGCCATACCGCTATTTAAAGCATCCAAATTATGTGGTAGTCAGTCTTGAGCTATTGGTTATCCCATTGCTGTTCAATGCCTATTTTACGGCCCTTCTTTTTGCTTTGCTAAATATTGGAATCTTATCAAAAAGAATACCGGCAGAAGAGCGGGCATTAGCCCGATTGACCGAATACGATTCTGTTTTCGTTCAAAAGGCTCCTAAAAATGTTAAATAAATGTAAAAATATAAGAAGTTGATTGAAAACCTATTTGGATGCAATTCTAGGGGAAAATGAGGTTCATACCGGGGAATATTAAATGAACAAAAAGCGGTTGGCAAATAATGGGGGCGACCCCGTTATTTGCTTAGTGGTACAATTACAGCTGAATTTGCCAAAGCCACTGGATTACCTGAAGAGACTTTTTTTCCTTGATATTTCATTAGTCCGTTCTAACATGATCCTGTTTCTTACAAGTATGGGGATAGGTTTAAAGAAAAAGAGAAGGAAAACCACAGGTAAGTGGCTGCATCTGTGTAGTTTCATTTCATGCAAAATGGGGACGGTTCCACCGTCTCCATTTATGCTTTAAAGATAAGCCTATTTCCCCTAAAAGAAGAAAGAAGGCAGCGGCCATTTTCCGTATAGGCTCGGCAGCTAATCTCAATATCCCGATCTATTTTGGCATATTTAATAGAATTAGAAAGGATATTCGTCAGAGCTCGGTTCATTCGCTTAAGATCAACAAAAATGTCAAATAATTAACTTCTATCGAGTCTGACTATTCCACTTTAACTTGAACTTTATCAATTGCATTATACCCATAGCCTTTTCGATTCCAAAAAGGTGTTTTCGGTTGGGTTCTGCCAAAGGTATCGGTTGCCTTCGATAAGATTGTATATTCACCTTTTTCGAGTATGTTCCATTCAAATGACCAGGTAATCCAACTTGAATCTGAACGGTCTGTTGACTGTAAATTTGCAGTTACCCATTGGTGACCCCCATCAAAGCTCAGTTCGACCTTCGTGATCACACCATTACCAGTCCAAGCAATTCCTTCAATCACATGCTTACCTGGTATTTAAAATGTCCATATTTAATGGTTTTTGAATCGTTGAATTAACATTCATCGTCGTGACCGGAAAGGCATTCTGATTATTATTCTTATTTGGATAATAAACATAATCAACCGATTGAAAGGGTCCACTAAAATGCGAATCTGAGACCGTAATTTGATGAATCCATTTCACAGAAGCCATTGCATACCATTTTGGCACAATTATCCGCAATGGATAACCATGTTTAAATGGAATTGGCTGATCATTTAATTCATAGGCAATAATCGTATCATCCTCGAGCGCCTTTTCAATTGGCAGGCTTCGAATGAAAGAATAAGTCCTATCGGTGTCCGTCCGTTTTCCATAATCATATCCTCCAACAATCAGTTCCTTAGCACCATCACCGATCCCTACTCGTTGTAGTATATCTCGTAGCGGTACTCCTTTCCAATTCGCCTGGCTCATCGCTCCCTTTTCCCATTGTTCGCCAAATACTTTAGAAATAAATAAATTTCGTTTATTCCCCGCACATTCAAGTACGGTCTTTACTGTTTTGCTTGGCATTTTTACAATGTCAGCTAAGGTAAAGAGAGTAGGAGATTTGACTAATCCGTTAATTGGTAACCAATAATTTAAATAAGTCAGACTAGGATATGGAAAGTGGTTTCTCCGATAAAATAAGCGATGATCCATCGTATCATTTTTGATGAACTGAATCGGGGTTTCCTGATTTTCAGGATGTAAGCTACGAGTCGTCAAATAGGGCCTCACAGCATCCTGTTTTCGATTGTACATAGAATCCTCCTAATTTTAGCCATCACTCATCAAGTATATGAGAAAGGGGCAGTAATTAGGATGTTTGTGGGAAAAGAAGGACTGAAAATCGGGAATCCTTTGTAAGGAAGATCGCTATTCTATTGGTAAAGAAATGGTTATGACCGTTCCAACATTCACTTTACTTTGAACCTCAATGAATCCATCATGCCCTTCAACGATGTTTTTGACGATACTCATCCCAATCCCGCTGCCATATATAGCTTCATTCGTTCGCTGTTCACGATAAAATAAATCGAAAATCCGTTTCAGATTTTCTTCACTTATGCCAATCCCATTATCTTGAAAAGAAAGAAGGCAGCGCTCGTTTTTCGAATAGGCCCGGCAGCTAATCTCAATATCACGATCTATTTTGGCATATTTAATCGAATTAGAGAGGATATTTGTCAAGGCGCGGTTCATACGCTTTGGATCAACAAAAATTAACGGTAGGTCATCCTCATAATCTGTAGAGATATGAATCTTTCGTTTTGTGGCTGTTTTACAAACCATCTCAATCGATTGGTCAATCAGAAAATCAGCGGGGTACCATTCCTTTTCAAACGGTAATTCTTTGAAATGCAAGGCTGATAGGTCTGATAAATCATTAATCAACTCAACGATCCTGTTGGTTTGAAGCAAAATCAAATCAATATATTCTTTTTGCTTCGTAAAATCTAAATCAAAGCCTTTAATGACCTGTAAAAAGCCCTTTACCTTCGTTAATGGCGTTTTTAGGTCATGAGAGATATGCAAGATCAGTTCCGCTCGTGCCTGCTCCGATTCTTTTAATTGTTCAAGCGTGTGCAATAGCTGTTGATTGCTGTGGGCAAGCTCCTGTGTTCGTTCCGAAACGCGTTCTTCTAACCTATCTGCCCTAGTTTTTAATTCGTTGATTAAACTTTGAATCGTCACACTCATCTCATTAAATGTTGTCGTTAGCTGACCGATTTCATCTTCTGTTTCCACTTCAATTTGCTTTCCGGAGGTTCCGATCGCATTACTACGTAGCATGGATGTTAAATGGTTAACCGGTCTGGTTATTCTGATCGAAACTTTGTAGGTCAAAATAACCAATAATCCACTTGTGAAAATAAGGAAAAGAAGGAGACGATTAATAAATTGCTTTATTTTTAACGAAAGCTGCTCGTTCGCTTCATTAATAATGGGCTGCACGATATCATTCTCAGGGATACTAAAGCTAAGGACCCATTTCGTATTGGGAATTTCCGATGATAGTAGGTAACTGTGTTCACCGTTAGCATCTGTCCAAACTTGATTGAAATTTTTTTTAGTTTTGTTTAGATTGGAGATTTCTAATGTGGATTGATTGTTAAATTTTTTCTTGAATTTATCCTCATTTCCAGCTAACAAATCACCATTTTGTTCCAATATAAAGGCAAAAGCATTCGGCTCTTTAAAGGTAAGGTTATTAATTCGCGAGGTAATCCTTTTGATCGGGAAATCTGCACCAATTACACCACGAAAGGTGCCATCTGGTAAATAGACAGGAGCTAATGCAGTTATGACCCAGCCCCATTGGGTGATATCCTGATATTTGTTTGTCCATTGAACCGTCTTTTGAGGGTTGTGGACTTCATCTGCCTTATAGTAAAATTCATGCTCCTGGACAAGAATATCGGGGGGCAATTTATTGCTTGCTACTTCAAATGGAGCATTAATTTCCGGATAGGAGATCCAGGCTGACTCGGATAGAATAAAAAAAACGGCTTTTAACGTATTTTCATTTTTAACGGTTTGTTTTAATAAAGGCTCTAATAATTTTGCTCGTTGTAAATCCTTATAAAGTGATGCTTCCTTAATAGTTGAACGGGCACTGACAAAAATATTGGCGCTATCGTCCTTTAGTGTGGTAGGCTCCCAATAATACCCCATCGGATCTTTCACTAGCTGTAGTTCTGGAGGCGATAAAAAAGGGGTAGTTTTTTGAGAATAGATAGATTCGGCTTGTTTTTGCAAAAGAATGAGATTTTGTTCTACTTTTTCCATATCCTTTTGAATCAAGGTTGATTCCATTTCCAGATAGGCGCGCCGCTGATCAAGTGTGGTTTTCACTGTTCTATTAATCTGCTCATTGGTCAGCTGTTTGTAAATGGATCTTACTTCAATGACACTATAGATGCCCAATACTAAAAAGGAACTAAAGGATAATAACAGCATCACCGCTAATATTTTTAAAAATAGAGATCGTTTTATCTGTTTAATCAAGGACAAATTTATAGCCAACTCCTCTAACGGTTAAAATATGTCGCGGATCTAATGGATCTTCTTCAATCTTTTTTCGCAAACTGGAAATATGAACAACTACGGTTCTCTTTTCACTTAGAGTGTCAAAACCCCATATTTTTTCAAGAATTTGTTCTGTTGTTAATACCTGTGATGGGTGTTCGAGGAAGTAAAGCAAGACATCAAATTCCTTTGATGTTAAGTGGATTTGCATCCGATTGCGGAACACCTCTCGGGCCTTCCGATCCACTTTTATTTGATCGAAGACAATATAGCGATTGCTTCGCTCTTTGTTTACTAACAATCGATTCCTCCGTAAGTGGGCTCGAATTCTGGCAATCAACACATCAATATTAAATGGTTTCTCGATATAATCATCGGCGCCTATACTCAATCCGAGTATTTTGTCATTGTCGCTGTTTTTACAGGAGAGAAATAATATCGGATTGCTCGTTTGCAAACGGAGTTTTTTGCATAACTCGAATCCGTCCATATCTGGAAGCATAACATCCAGCAAGATGAGACCTGGAGTTTGTTTTTTGACGATTTCAAGGGCTTCTTCAGCGCAAGAAGATATGGAATAAGGCAGTGCTTCCCGTTCGAAGCACAAGGTTAATAGATTTTGAATATCTCTATCATCTTCCACAATCAAAATGTCTTCCATCCGTTATTCCCCCAATGGCTTCTATTATTATAATAGTAAATTGATTTTTTGGAAAATTCAAACTAAAATTCCCTGATTTAGACGCTTCTTCTCTTCTTTTATCGACATATAGCCCCATAAAATTTAAGAAAATTGTTATAATGTCGTAATATGTAAGAAAATGTAACGCGTAATGTTATGTTAAATATAATTCTAACTCAGTTCCCTTTATTGTCAAACAAATTTGATAAAAACTTTACCTCTGTTTAATGGTGAGGAGAGTTAGAGTTGACAGAAAATTGATAAAATCCAATTATTCTTAACGTTTGAAAAAGGAGGCTTGCTAGGTGAAACATTTCAAATCTGTAAATAAGAAAGGAAAGTATTTAGAGTCGATTATTGACAACAAGAAGGAACCCGAAGCTGAAGGATTAGCTTTCTTGCCGATGGGTTGTACAAGTTTATTTGACCCAGGTTGGGAAACTGATTTTTCAGGCACTGGCCTAGAAGGCTTATGTCAGCCGCATTATCGGGATATTTATGGCTGCTACGGTGATTGTTGGTGGGCAGCACAAGTTCCTGACGGATTAACCAATTATGGATCATGGGCAGATGAATGTCCTGTTGCTGCGAATGACTGGAAAAAGCTGAAATACGTAAAACCTTAAAAGAAGGTGGTGAAATCGTGAAGAAACAGAAATATTTATTTTTTTATTCCTTGTGATGGCAGTCCTATTCATTTCAGCTTGTTCGAATGAGCAGGCATCAAAAGCGGAGAAAGTAAGCAGTAATTACGTCATTAGTGAGCAGGTAGATAAAAGCTGTTTAAGCTGCCACGGCGGCAATGGTCAAAAAGCAGAAAGAATTAGTGACGTACGAAAAACACCAGAGGGCTGGCTTAATACCGTTCAAAGAATGGAAAGAATCCATGGCGTTCAACTTACAGATGAACAGCGTGAGCAAATTATTAAGGATTTAAGTGCTGAACAGGGATTGACTCCTGAGGAAGCAGAATCAGTTCAATACTGGATGGCAAGCAAACCCTCTTATGCTGAACCGTCAACAGAAAGTGAAGCCGTTAATAACAGCTGTATTACCTGTCATGCCGGCGGAAGATTTGAAGCGCAGCGGAGAACAGAGCAGGAATGGGCCAATTTAAAGGACTTCCATCTTGTGATGTATCCATCCATTTATTTAAACAATCGGCACTTAGACTGGCCGAAGGAAGCCGAAGAGGCACTTAAATACTTAGGTAAGGAATATTCATTTGATGAAAAAACCTGGGAAAAGTGGAAGGGTACAAAATATGATGTTTCCAGGTAAATGGAAGGTTGTCGGCTATCAAGCGACAAAGGGCTTTTATATTGGCGAAAGCGAAATGAAACAAGATGGTGCCAAGCTGACTGAGACGAAATCTGTTCAATTTTTAAATAGTGATGAAAAGCTGTCGCAAACTGGTAGCGTTGATATGTTTGGTGGGTTCATGCTCCGTACACAGTATACGAATGACAAAGGTACGAAGCAACGTGGAACTTATAATGCCCTGAAAAACGGCACAATCATTGAGGGCGATTGGTCTGAAGTTACCAATTTAGGAATTAGCGCAGAGGAAACATACTATAAGGTCCAATCAAAACGCCCAGAAATTATCCTTGTAGCTGGAAAAGAAGTGAAGAAAGGTACAACAGCAGAGCTACAGATATATGGGATGAATCTGTCAAAATTGACCACCAACGATATCACGCTTCCTGGAAGGAATGGTTGTAAAGAGCGTGAAGCCAGAATCTGCTGAAAAGGTGCTTCTGACGATTGAAGTGAGTGATAATGTGAAGCTTGGACAAGCCGATTTAAAACTCAAGAGTGGTGTTGTTCATGACAAGTTAACGGTGTATCAGAACGTCGATTATATTAAAGTCGATCCGCCATATGGTGTAGCGAGAATGGGCGATGTTGCTACAATGCAAAAGGTAAGCACACAGTATACGGCTTATGCCTATAGCAATGGTCCCGATGGTAAAAAGGACACAAAGGACGACTTAAAATTAATGCCGGTTAAAGCTACTTGGACAGTGCTGCCTTATCCGGAAAATGAAAGTGCAGATTATCTGAAGTTTATTGGAAGTATTAGTGAAAATGGTTTATTCACGCCATTAGGTGAAGGGGTTAATGCGGAAAGAGAATATACACAGGAAAACGCAGGTGCAGCGACGATTCATGCGAAGGCAACGATTGACGGTGCAATCTTTGAAGCTACCTCCCACCATATCTCGACAGTGCCAGACTATGTTAACAACATTCATTAAGATGAGAGGAGCCGACAGCAATGCGCTTAACGAATATTCTTTCCTTTGAATCCAATCAAAAGCATTATTTGTATCATGGGCTTACCTGGTAACATCCTCAATCTTGATCAAGAAGCTGTTGATTTTATTCAGTTTTTCAAAAACAACGGGGTTCGAGAAGGGGACTCGTATCATTTACAGGATGATAACCTAATCGGAGAAGTACAGCAAAACTATGAATCTCTAGTGCAAGAGTTAGCTGAGCTAGAAATTTTGGCGCTAGATTCAGAGAATCAACGTAAACGATTTTCAAACTCTCCGCCTGCTCCGAAAAATACAGAAAAAATGCCAGTGAAAACCCTTGTTCTCCATCTCGTTAATGAATGCAATCTGCGCTGTACCTATTGCTATGCGGATGGTGGTGAATACGGTGCACCAAAGAAGTACATGTCAGAAGCAACGGCCAAACAGGCGGTCGATTATCTATTAGAGCACAGCTATCAGGAAGATTCTGTGACGATTGTTTTGTTTGGAGGGGAACCATTTATCAATTGGAAAGTACTGAAATATGTGGTCGAATATAGCGCAGAGGAAGGCAAGAAAAAGGGAAACAAGTTAACTATTCCCTAACTACCAATGGAACTCTTTTATCAAAAGAAAAGATTGATTTCTTGAATCAATATGGAATCGGCGTTTCCATCAGCATGGATGGATCCGAAGAGATTCATAACAAGAACCGACCGTTTGAAGGTGGCCAAGGCTCGTTTGAACTAGTCAAAAGAAATGCCACTCGCTTAATGGAAAGTGAACGCACTGCACCAGTCGGAACGCGGGTAACGCTGGCGAAAGAATTTGAAGATATTGGTGCATCGCTTGAGCGACTACTTCGGTTAGGGTTTTCTGAAGTCGGTTTTGCTCCAGTTTCGGAATCAGATATGAATCTTCAGTTGAACGAAGCTGACTTAAACAAGATGCTGAAGCAGTTTGATGAGATTTCCGATATTTATGTGGAGCATGCGCTGAAAAATGAGTATCTAGGTTTCTCAAATCTAACGAATCTATTAAAAGAGCTGCACAATGGGGAAAACAAATCCTATGGTTGCGGCGCAGGATTGGGCTTCTTTGCTGTAAGTCCTGACGGTGGTCTGTATTTGTGCCACCGCTTTAATGAAGATGAGCGCTTTAAAATGGGCAATATCTATGATGGATTGGATCGCAACAAGCAAAAACAGCTACTGGAAGAACTGCATGTCGACAACAAACAAAGCTGTCGATCCTGTTCTTTAAAAAATATTTGTACTGGCGGCTGCTATTATGAAGCATTGGAACGACACGGTGATCACCGCAAGCCAAACATGCATTACTGCAATTGGATGCATGAGTGGACGACGATTGGTCTAAAGGCGTTCGTTCGCATTAATGAGGAGAATCCACACTTCATCAATGTGATTGCCGGTGACAAAGGAGGGTGTACGGTCAGTTGAGCAGGCTAAAAAAAATACCATTTATTTTCTTACTTATTGTTTTAATCAGCTTTTCTACCATCCATGTTTTTGCAGCTGAGGAGAAGTCCTATACTGAAAGAGCTATTGTATCCGGTTATGGACAAGTGATCGTGGTTGATCCAGCTGTACCAGAGGTTGTGGCTAGTATTAAAGTGGATGGACCAGTTCGCGATATGAGCTTTACAAAGGATGGCAAAAAGGGAATCGTCAACGCAAATGACCGTAAGTCCATTTATGTGATTGATACGGTTAATAACAAAGTCATCGATAAAATCACCTTAACAGCAAGAACGGATAAAGGCTTGCTCGATCGCCGGATTTTGGGGGCAACGATTTCTCCTGATGGTTCGAAAGCCTATGTATTTGTTACTCAAGGCGAAAAACGGATCAATATCTTCAAATCGCATCCGTCGAAATTACTGGAAATTGACCTTAAAACAAAAGAAGTAACCAGAGATCTTAAAGCCCCTTATGGAATACAGGCACTTCAATTTAAAGAAGGAGATCCGAACGCAGTGTTTGTTTGGGGATATGATCTTTATAAACTAGACCTTAAAAAATGGGAGCTTTCGTTGAAACAAGGAATAAAGAATGCGGAAAATCCTGAAAAAGACGGGATTGGTGGATTCCTACTCCTTTTCCCACGCGGGGAAGAAAACGGATTTAATTCCTTCCCGATTATTAAGTCTTATCCAGATGGTAGAGTAACAGAAGGTCTAATGTGGATGAATATGAAAACGGAAGAAATCAAGTCAGTTGCATTTGATCGTGAGCCAATTGGGATGTTTTCAGCTGTTGTCGATAAGCAAGAAAAGTATGGCTATGCCATTCTTAATCATTGGTATAAGGTCGAGTTGGCTACTGGTAAAGTTGTTAAGGATTCGAAGCCACCAACTGGAAGTATTTATGGCTTAAACACCAGTTTGGATGAAACAAAGCTTTATTTGGGTGCTGGTGGGAATGACTTTATTGTTGCAGACCGTGATTTGAATGTTGAAAAAATCATAAAGCTGCCAACCGATGGAATGGATGTACGCGTCGTCAAAATTCAAAAATAGGCGGGTAGGGGGAGCTTTTCCCTACCTGTTTTTTTAAAAGCAAGAGTCTCATAAAATTCTTAAGAAATGAGGTGGTTTGTATGGCAGAGTTCGCCGTTGCGGTGCAGTCATTGAAGGAGTTAACGAACATCGAGAAACCTTGGCTCGCCTATGGAAAGCTGAATCCGATTGAAGCAGAAATGCAGAAGCAATTTTTTGACGAGTGGGAACAGGTCTTTTCGAACAAGTCCGCACCAACACGTATATATTTTGGTTCGGAATTTTGCCAGTATCGTTTAATGCCATTGGCCACGGTTAAGAAGGCATTAGAGTATTGTTGGGAAAATGGCTATGATTTTACTTTCGCCACACCGTATGTTCATGAGCCAAAATACTCGCACCTGCTAGAAATTCTCTCTTATTTGAATGAAACGTCAAAGGAGACAGGAAAAGCAATCGAAATATGTGTCAATGATTGGGGTGTATATCACACCGTGCAAAAAAAGTTTCCCCACTTACAGATTGCGATTGGTCGTTTGCTTAATAAAAATATTCGCGATCCCCGAATAGCCGGCGACTATAATGCCGACAAGGCCCCGGAAAAGGGTAAACAGTACTTTAAACAGACAGGCCTGTTATCAGAATGGTTTACGACCTATTTGGAAAATGGCGATGTTAAGTCAATTGAATTTGATGAATTAATCCAAGGCTCCGAATTTCATGGTGGAGAAAATGAAAACTATTCGTTAGCATTCCATTATCCGTTCGGGGTAACAGCGAGTGGCAGTGCGTGCATGGTCGGTTTTATGAATTGCGACAAAAAGGACAAGTTTCGTGGCGAACCACATTGTAAGCAGCAATGTCAACATTATGTGTTTGAATTAAAGCATCGCAATATCCCTGGAAATGAACACAGGCATGTATCAAAAGGGAAATACCGCCTTTTATGCTCATAACCGCACCATGCTACAACGGAGCCTACGAAAAATTAAGGAAATCGCCAATGCCAGGATTGTCTACAGTCTGCGCATTCCAGTTTAAGCAAACATGTGAAAGGGGAAGAAAGAGATGAACATTTTACAGCCATTAGGTTCATTGGAAGAGGTGGAAATGCTAGCGGAAAACGGGGCCAATGAATTTTATTGTGGTATCACACCGACAGAATGGATTGACCGCTATTCACCGGGCGTCTGGCTGAATCGGCGCAATCCATATGCCGGCATCGCCTCGTTTCGTGAATTAAAGCAAACGGTCGAACGGGCCCATTCCTACCAAATCCCTGTCTTCATTACCTTAAATGCTCCTTATTATATCGATGACCAATACCCATTGCTATTAGATCTAGTTAAATACTGTACCGAGGAGATCGGCGTCGATGCCTTCATTGTTAGTGATATCGGTCTGATGATGGCAATCAAGCACCACATCCCGACATCTAAGCTTCATGTCAGCAGTTTGGCGGCATCGATGAACACCGGTAGCATAGACCTTTACAAAGAAATCGGCGTGGACCGCATCGTTTTGCCAAGGTCGGTTCAGCTTAATGAAATCGCCACATTAAAGCAAGCAGCGGGAGATATTGAAATTGAAGTGTTCTTGCTCAATGACGGCTGTGTTTATGAAGAAAGCTTTTGTATGACCACCCATAATCGTGTGAGCGCCTTTTGTTCGCAAGTTCAATGGGACTATCATTCGATTTCGGCCGATGGAAATAAGGGTTTTAGCGAGAAAGAAAAGGGCAAGCTTGAGGAACAAATCCAGGATTATCGGGATTATGTGTGGTTTGTTAATGATTGCGGCGGTAAAATTGCCGAAAATGGCTTGCCGTTAGGACCGTGTGGCTTATGCGCCCTACCACGGTTAAAGGAAGCAGGAGTTGATTCGCTAAAAATTGTCGGACGCGAAGGCGCACCATATCGAAAACTAGCGAGCCTGCAAATGGTCAAGGCTGTCATTGATAAAATGAATGTGGAATCAGACCCTGCCAAAGTAATTGAAACGTGTAAAAAAATCCGTAATCATCCTGAAGCCTGTGGAACAGGGTTAATGTGCTATTACGTATGAATGAAATTTTAACTAGATTTATTCGTCCCTATTGGCTGAGGCTGTCACTCGTTTTGGTGTTGAGTATTGTTGGTTCGGTATTATTTATTCTTCAACCCCTTGTTGGAAAAATGATGATTGATGAGGTGTTTATCCGCAGGAGTGTATCCTTTGAAAAGGTGCTATTCATCTCCATCCTATTACTTCTACTAACATACATCATTTCTGCCATCAACCGCTTTATCTATATGAAAACAAGCTTGCAAATGACGGTTGATATGAGAATGACCTTTTACAAGCAAATTCTCAAGCTTCCTTTACAAGTATTGGCAAAAAGAAGAATAGGAGATTTAACCACTCGTCTTAACGAGGATATTGGAGAAATTCAACGATTATATACCGATAGTGTT
The DNA here is from genome assembly GCF_033449965.1 of Bacillus sp. T3. Taxonomy (NCBI): domain Bacteria; kingdom Bacillati; phylum Bacillota; class Bacilli; order Caryophanales; family Bacillaceae; genus Bacillus; species Bacillus sp. T3. Next base: position 2,875,305 of record NZ_CP137761.1, on the reverse strand, counting down.
TTACAGCTAATCAATCTTTGTTTGACTTTATTGTTTAGTATGATTGTACTGATGAAAATAGATTGGTTCATGACTCTTTTATGCTCCATACTGCTGCCAATTTTACTTTGGGTAACCCATACATTCCGAAATCTTTTATACATTGGGAATATGCAGGCAAAAGAAATAGGCGCTATGATCCAAAGTTTTTTGTATGAATCACTGTCTTCACAGAAGTTTATTCGAGCAGGTAGTCTGTACACATTGGTAGAAAAGAAATACCATGCCCATCTTGAAAAAATGAACAAACAGACGATTAAACTAGCCATTATTAATACAAGTGCACAAGGGGCGCCGCAAATACTCGTTTGGCTTTCTACGTTAATGCTAATCTGGTTTTTAGGAAACAAGGTGTTAGAGGGTACATTAACTCTTGGTTCACTATTAGCTTTTACAGCTTATCAAGCAAATTTATTCAGTTCTGTCCAAGGGTTGGCGCAGCTCTATACAAAATTACAGTCTGGCAAGGCAGCCGTGAGCCGTATTAAAGAATTTTTCCATTATTCAATTGAACAGGATGGACACGAGGAACTAGCAATCTTTCATTCTTCGATTGAGTTTAATGGTGTTGATTTTTCCTATGATGGCCATCAATCAATACTGAAAGATATCACGTTTACGATCAGCAAAGGTGAGAAACTTGCGATTATCGGTGAGAGTGGATCAGGAAAAAGCACGATTGTTGATTTGCTAGCAAGAATATATAGACCGTCAAAAGGGATGATTACCTGTGATGGAGTTGATATTCAGTCCGTGAAAAAGGCAAGCTGGCATCAGCAAATTTGCCTAATATCTTGTGATGATCCGATTTGGTCAGGGTCGATTGCTGATTTTCTGCGGACAGGAAATAGAGAAGCTACCGAAAATCAGATAGAAAAGTTGCTCAACGACATGGGCTTTTGGGATGATGAAAAATTACTTGCTGGAGGGCTGTATGTTTATCTTAGTGAACAGGGTCGGAATCTGTCAGCTGGTCAAAAACAACGTCTTCAGCTTGTAAGAGCATTGCTCCAAAATCCGGAGATTCTAATCCTCGATGAGGCGACAAGCCATCTCGACACAGAATCCGAACAGAAAATCTTTTCGGTTTTGCAAGAAAAAATGAAAAACAAAACGGTCATCGTCATTACTCACCGCATGCAAAACATAGATTGGGTCGACCGTTCGATCCTGATTGAACAAGGACAGATGGCGAGGACAAAGGAGATGAATTGGGATGGAAGGCTGGCGTGAGTGTCATACGGACAAAGATCTTGGAAAGGGTAAAGGGATCAAAATTGCCGTTATTGATAGCGGAATTAATACCTGGCATCCACACATTCAAAATGTTGTCGGGGGCATCGCCTTATCCGTTAACGAAGAAGGCAGAATAGAACTTAACGATGATATTACGGATCGCTTAGGGCATGGAACAGCGGTGGCAGGTATTTTATCTGATCAAGTTCCTGAAGCGGAAATCTATGCTGTCAAAGTGTTTGATGAAAATTTATTCACTCATGCGGAGGTGCTGTGTGCCGCCATTGAATGGTGTATGTTCAATGAGATCCATATTATCAATTTAAGCTTAAGCTTAAAAAAGGACGTCGCAGCGTTTCGGGAAATTTGTGACGAAGCGGAAAAAGAGGGCATCGTCCTCGTTTCCTCCTGTGATCGAAATAGAGGGTTGATGTGGCCAGGAAGCTATCAATCCGTATTTGGTGTAGAGCGGGGAGCACACGCTCGATATAATCTATGCTACTACAACCCTAATGAGGAAATTTCCTTCCAAGCTTATGGGCTGCCCCGTGAGCTTGAAGGCCCCATGCAAAAATATAACCTTAACGGCCACAGCTTTGCGGCTGCCTATGTCACCTCGTATCTAGCCAAACTTATCGAGCATGGAAGGTTGGCGGAAATAAGAGGAGAAGAAAAGAGCCCAGTCTCTAATCAAAGCATGGTTGTTGAACGGACATAGAGGCCCCTATTTTGATAAAATACGATTTTTCTTGACTTATGAGGACATATGATACCTTATTCATATAAAAACCAATGAATTATGCCAATTTATCATTAAATAACGAACCTCTTGTCCGTAAAGTCTATCAATACAACATGTTTTGTGAGAATAAAGGAACAGATGTCCGCCATCCCAATCATAAAACATATTATAAGAGTGATCCCTCGCGCTGAAGTGAGGGATCTTTCTTTTAAGAGCTAAAACTATTGACTTTTAAATGTTTAGTCGTTAAATTTATCATTACGCTTTTATACATATTTTTCAAACATGTTTATATCAAAATAGTAATATTAGAATCAATTTAGAGTAGCGTAATCATCAAAGAATAGAGGGATTTTCATGAAGGAAGCCATTTCAGGAGTTGCTAAACATCCATACAGTCATCGTCAATATTTGGTGCTTTCGGTTCCTCTTATCATATCAGGTCTATCAACCCCATTATTAGGGGCAGTAGATACGGCAGTAATGGGGCAATTGCCTAATCCTGCCTATATTGGCGGTGTTGCGATCGGAACTTTGATTTTCAACTATTTATATTGGCTACTAGGATTTCTGCGCTATAGTACGTCAGGTTTTACTGCTCAAGCTCAGGGTGCAAATAATCAGACTGAAGTACTCATGTCTTTATTGCGACCGATGGGTTTAGCGATTATTTTTGGAGCCTTATTCATCGTTTTACAGGTCCCGATTAAACAACTTGCGATTCTTTTTTGGAGCCAAGTGCAGCAGTGGAGAAACAAGCTATTCAATATTTTGATATCCGAATCTGGGGAGCGCCATTAACATTGCTCAATTACGTTATTTTAGGATGGCTAATTGGTATGTCAAAGGTAAGACTTTCTCTGTTTGTACAGCTTTTTATGAATATAACAAACATCATTCTCGATCTTATATTTGTAAAAGTATTTCTAATGGGAACCGTGGGTGTAGCAACTGCAAGCTTGATTGCTGAATTTAGCGGATTCCTGATTGGTTTAATCATTCTGGGCATGAATAAGCAGTTAAAGGGTATCCGCTGGAATTGGTCACTATTTTTTCATAAAGCCTCAATCACGAAAATGCTTTATATGAATGGCGATCTCTTTATGCGAACGCTCTTCTTACTTTCTGTGTTCGGCTTATTTACTGCAAAAGGGACAGCTATGGGTGAGCAGTTTTTGGCTGCAAATGCGATCTTAATGCAAATTCAATTCATTATCTCTTATATCTTAGGTGGCTTTGCGAATGCAAGTAGTATTTTGGTAGGAAGAGCAATCGGAGAGAGAAATATAATCCTTTATAACCACACGATTAAACTGACAGCGATATGGTCAAGTACCGTTTCACTGTTGCTTGCAGTGGTGTTATTTGTGGCTGGGGATGAAATCATTACCTGGTTCACTACCAATCTGGAAATACAGGAGACTTCTACTGAATATTTGCCATGGCTTATTATTTTTCCACTGGTTGGCTTTTGGGGTTTACAACTAAACGGTATTTTTACTGGTGCTACAGCAGCAAAACAGATTCGAAATTCTATGATTTTATCCTTTTTAATTTTTATCCTTACACTATGGCTATTTGTTCCGCTTTGGAAAAATCATGGGCTCTGGTTCGCATTTATCTTATTCACTTTAGCTCGTTCACTATTTTTGGGGAGATCTCTTCCTGCCTTAAGACGAACAGTATACTAAATGAGTTGAGAAGAGGGGACTCTGCTCTGCTCGATTGTGCGTATCTAATAAACGAAAAACCATGGGGGGTTCCCATGGTTTTTTGTTTGAATAAAAAACATAAAATGGATCCTCCAATCAAATTTCTTGACATAGATTCATAATGTTGTTGACAGAAATACTATCATACTATTATAGTTGTGATAATGATTATCATTATTATTATTTTAGGCGAGAAAGGAATTACTACATCATGTTTATTTTAAAAAGGAAGATGATTTTACTTTTAGTCATAAGCTTACTTATGTCTAGCTTTCTCTTAGGATGTACTAACAAGGAGACTGAATCAACATCGAAAGAAGAAACAAAACAAACAGAAAAATCGATTACGGTTTCTTGGCCAAGGGATATTGGCACGATGAACCCTCATGTTTATAATCCTTCGCAATTATTTGCGCAATCAATGATATATGAGCCACTGATCAGTTACAAGGAAGGCGGAAAGCTTGAGCCGCATCTTGCTGAATCTTGGACGATTTCGGAAGACGGAAAAGAGTATACGTTTAAGCTACGTGAAAATGTGAAATTTTCTGATGGCACACCATTTAACGCTGCTGTTGTAAAAAAGAACTTTGACTCTGTAATGAAAAATTCAAATTTACATAGCTGGCTTGGTGTTATCAATGTTCTTGAGAAGACCGAGGTAGTAGACGATCTAACATTTAAAATGACTTTGAAGGAACCTTATTATCCAGCATTGCAGGATTTGTCGCTTGTGCGACCTGTTCGTTTCTTGGGGGAGGCTGGTTTCCCAGATGATGGAGATACCTCTAAGGGAATAAAAAAGCCAGTTGGGACCGGACCTTGGATGTTGGCTGATTATAAGAAAGACGAATATGCCGTGTTTACCCGCAACCCTAATTACTGGGGTGAGAGCCCAAAGATTGATAAAGTAACGGTAAAGATTATCCCGGACGCAGAAACGCGCGTTATGGCTTTTGAAAAAGGTGAACTGGATTTAATCTACGGAGAAGGCGTTATCAGTATGGATTCCTTTAATCAATTAAAAGAATCTGATAAATACGTAACCGACCTGTCCGAGCCCGTTGGAACGAGAAGTTTGTTGTTAAATACAACGAATGAAAAGCTAGCAGATTTGCGAGTCCGTTTAGCTCTGCAATATGGATTTAACAAAAATGCGATGGTGGAAGGGATTACACTTGGATTAGAGGAGAAAGCAGACAATATTTTATCCAAAAACTTCCCTTATACCGATATTGATGTCGATTCAATTAACTACAATGTGAAGAAAGCAAAGTCTTATCTCGAAGAGGCAGGTTGGAAGCTTCCTTCTGGAAAAACAGTTCGAGAGAAGAATGGCCAACCACTTGAACTGGAATTAATCTATGACAAAACAGACCCAATCCAAAAAGCAATGGCGGAAACCATGCAGGCAGAATGGGCTGCAATTGGTGTCAAACTAAACATTACGGGTGTTGAATTGACAGTTCAAATTCAACGTCGTAAAGCAGGTGATTTTGACATTGATTTTTGGTACAACTATGGGGCACCTTATGATCCACATTCCTTTATCAATGTTGTAGCTAAAAAAGGATGGGGTGTTTCAGAAGCCCATTCCAGCTTGTCCATGAAACCAGAGTTGGATCAGCAAGTAAAGGATGCGCTTGCCTCTACGGATGAGAAAGAGCGCCAAAAGCTTTATAGTTCTATTTTGAACACTCTCCAGGAACAGTCGGTTATAGTACCAATTTCTTATATCAAGAAAACCGTTGTTTACCAGAAAAACGTAAAAGAGTTCATCTTTCCAGCCAATCGTGATGAACATCCTTTTAACGGGATTGAAATCAGTCAGTAAAACGCAAGGAGGCAATTCATGTTTAGTTATATCGCAAAGCGGATTCTCGCGATCATTCCTATTGTTCTCTTTGCTATTTTCATCATGTTCTTACTGATCCGTTTATCACCTGGTTGACCTGGCTGAAGCGTATTTGACTGCGGCCCATATTCATCCAACAGAGGAGATTTTGGCTGAGAAAAGACATGAATTTGGGTTAGACCAACCTTTGATAATACAATATTTTGAAACAGTTAAGAAGATTTGCCGACTAGATTTCGGCAAATCTTATCTTACGAATGAGCCAGTTTGGGAAGAAGTTACAACCAGAATACCTGCAACGCTCCAACTTGCATTTAGCAGTATTTTGCTTGCCCTCCTTGTTAGTATCCCGTTAGGATTTTTGTCAGCAATATACAAAAATAATCTGATTGATACTTTTAGTAGGTTCCTCTCATTTTTTGGTGCTTCTATTCCACAATTTTGGCTTGGCTACTTATTGATTTTCTTCTTTTCTGTCAAATTAGACATGTTTCCAGTTGAGGGAAGAGGGTCGTGGGAGCATCTTGTGCTTCCAAGTGTAACGTTGTCCTTAGCACTAATCGCGATTTATACACGTTTGCTGCGAGCGAGTGTGCTAGAACAACTGCAGGAGTTTTATGTGTTATACGCCAGAACGCGGGGCATTAATGAAAAATTGATTATGGTGAAATATGTGTTGAAAATTGCTATTTCACCAGTCATTACAGGTCTAGGGATGAATTTGGGGAAATTGCTCACCGGAACAATTATCGTGGAGCAAGTATTTTCCTGGCCAGGATTCGGACGTTATTTTGTCGAGGCAATTTTTAATCGTGACATTCCTGTTATCCAATGCTATGTGATTCTAGCTGCATGTCTATTCATTGTATGCAATCTTATCGTCGATCTCATTCAGTTGTATATGGATCCCCGCATTTCTTGGAAAGGAAGGACTGAATCTTGATTTCGAGTATACGGATGTTCATCAAAAGTCAGAAGACCGTGACCGTATGCTCGGTCATTTTATTACTTTTATTCCTTGTAACGATTTTTGCACCTTGGATTGCTCCACATGATCCGGTTCAAGTCAATTTAGCGCTCAAGCTACGTCCTCCATCGTTCGATTATCCTTTTGGGACTGACCATTTGGGTCGGTGCAATCTGTCACGTATTCTATTTGGTGCCCGTGTTTCCTTAGGTTTTGCAACCTTAATTTTTATTTCCTCGCTAGGAATTGGTTTGTTGGTCGGAACGATTGCGGGGTACAGAGGTGGCTGGATTGATATTTTATTAATGCGGTTCTGTGAGGGTGTCATGGCGTTTCCGAATCTGGTACTCGTTCTTGGTATTGTCGGATTATTAGGTCCAGGACTGTGGCAAGTCGTTTTGGCGTTAATGATGGTTCAATGGGTGTATTATGCCCGAATGTTCCGAAGTTTGGTTGTCAGTATGAAGGAGCAAAATTTCATTACGGCAGCCCGGATTAGCGGATCATCACCATGGAAAATTATTAGGTTGCATATGATCCCAAATGTACTACCACCGATTATCGTGATGGGGACACTTGAAATGGGATGGGCAATCATGGATATTTCCGCGTTGTCATTCTTGGGGCTAGGCATACAGCCCCCAACTCCAGAATGGGGGGCAATGATTCATGAAGGGAAATCGTATATACGAAGCCATCCAGAATTAATGCTTTATCCAGGTCTGATGATTTTGCTCGTTGTGATGACCTTTAATATTTTGGGGGAATCTTTGTCGGATCGGTTTAGTGTAAAACGACGTTTTTAAAAAGGACTGAGAGTGTTGAGTGAAAACCATCGCAATGTTTTGCAGGTGAGCGGCCTGAATGTCAAGGTAAAATCAAAGCAAGGGATGCTTCCGCTCATTCAGGATATCCATTTTGAAATAAAACCAGGAGAAGTGCTTGGTCTTGTAGGAGAGAGCGGTAGCGGGAAAACCATTACCTGTATGACCCTACTGCAGCTTTTAGATCAGAAAACAACAGCCGTCGAAGGAAGCATCAAACTACATGGTCGTGAGCTAAATGGATTAAGACCAAAGGAAATGCGGGGCATACGTGGGAAAGAAATCGGCTTCATTATGCAAAATCCAATGAATGCCTTCTCTCCTGTCTATACGATTGGGAATCAATTTATCGAAACGATTCGCACCCATACAGCCCTAACGAAAAAACAAGCAATCGAGCTTGCAATATCCTCAATGGATGCTGTCAATCTGCCGGAGCCATCTAAACTAATGCGCTGGTATCCTTTTCAACTTAGTGGAGGAATGCTGCAGAGGGTAATGATTGCCATATCTATGTGCTTGCGCCCGTCCGTCGTTATTGCAGACGAGCCAACAACAGCACTCGACGTAACGAACCAGTTAGAAGTGCTGAGACAGTTAGACCAACTTCGAACCGAATGTGGGACATCGATCCTGTTGATTTCGCATGATTTAGGAGTCATTTCGGAGCTTGCTGACAAAGTAGCTGTAATGCACAAGGGGCGGATCGTTGAACAAGCAGATGTCTTCCAACTGTTTGATCGACCGAAGCATGAGTATACGAAAAAATTGTTACATGCTAGACCAACTTTACCATTGGACGAACAACTAAAGCAGTTAATTTTATAAATTGGAAGCTACGTAAACTATTTTTTGATAAAAGGGGGGAGCTTATGAGTTTACTGCAAGTAGAGGAAGTTACCCATACCTATGGCGCATCCCGTTTGTTTTGGCGTTCGAATCAGCAACCCCCGATTCTTTCTAATGTTTCCCTTTCGATAGAACCTGGTATGTGTTTGGGACTTCTTGGAACAAGCGGAGCTGGAAAAAGTACGTTGGGCAAGGTTATCCTTGGATTGGAAAAACCACAAAAGGGCAGGGTGATGTTTCAAGGTCAAGATCTTTACTCGATGGATTCACACGCTCGCAAACAGATTCGACGGGATCTTCAAGTCGTATTTCAAGATTGCTACTCATCGGTAAATCCTAGGCTGACAGCGGAACAAATCATCGGGGAACCGTTAGAAAACTACGAGAGACTGTCCGACCTAGAGCAAAAAAGAACGATTGCTGGTTTACTAGAGATGGTCGGGCTAACCTCAGACGATATGAAGAAATATCCTCGGCAATTCAGCGGCGGTCAGTTGCAAAGAATCAATATTGCACGAGCAATCGCCTTAAAACCAAAGCTGATTGTATTGGATGAGTCTGTAAGTAGTTTGGATATGGTAAATCAGACGCATATCTTGGACTTATTAAGGGAGTTAAAGTCGGAGTTTGGCCTTTCGTATCTATTTATTACGCATGATATTAAAGCAGCTTACTCCATTTCTGATTCACTAGCTGTGATGGAGAAAGGGGAACTGGTTGAGCTATGCCATGATAAAAATCAGGTGTTTTCATCCGATCACCCTGCTGTAAAGAAACTGATATCTTCCATTCTTTCCGAACATCCACGCTACCTGGTCGATTGCATCGGGACGGAATCAAGTAGGGCAGATATATTAATAGGAAGGAAACAGGGGGACGGTCGGTGCGGCCGTCTTCTTTTGTTTATATAAGTTAGGCGCTGCATTCCTAAATACTAGTATACCGGAGCGTTGATTCTCTGTGATTTCTGAAAAGAACGTGCATATATTGATTTTGATGTGCATATTCACAACTAAACGTTCATAATTTTTCAAAGTTGAATCATATAATTCCAGAGTTGTATCATATATTTTTGGACTTTTATCATATATACAATTAAACGTGCATATGAGTCAATTAGCGTGCATATATCAGCCGAATTCCACCCGATTTTTTTAAAAATAAATGTCTTTTCAAAAAAACCTCGGTTTCTTCATAAAATTTTGATATTTCCCTCAATAATAGCTATTATTTCTCCTAAACTAGTCCTATTTTATCAAAATATCTAAAACAAAATGGTAGATTGAAATTTTTTGTAAGGGAATTCATATTAATTCCATTTATTTACATTCAATACCCTTGTAATGCAAGATAGTATGTCTTATACTCAAACTATATCTTGTATTGCAAGGTATTTTCAAGTGCTCATATACCTTGTTTTGCAAGGTATTGAAAGGAGTGGCTTTTATGGCAGATACGACACAAATGTTAAAAGGAATTTTGGACGGTTGTCTTTTAGCCATTATTAAGGATGGAGAGATCTACGGGTACGAACTAGCCGCAAAGCTTACGTCCTATGGGTTTCAGTCCTTCAGTGAGGGGACGATCTACCCATTATTGCTTCGAATGCAAAAGGAAGGATTAGTCAGCACAACCTTAAGAAAATCAACAGCAGGCCCAAAAAGAAAATACTACTCACTTACTGAGAAGGGGGAACAGGAGTTAGTTGATTTCATCCAACGATGGGAACAGCTGAATGGCGCAGTAAACAATGTGCTCGAAAATAAGAGATAAATAAACTATTTGTTTTCTAAAAGGAGTTGGTGAACGATGCTTTCTAAGGAAGCAGAACAATTTTTGGTTGAACTTCGCCTCTATTTAATTTCAAAAGGAAAAAATGATAACGAAATTAATGAGATAACAGAGGAGCTCGAGGATCATTTATTTCAAGCGGAGCAAGACGGTAAAGATATAAAGGAGATCATAGGAGAGAGTCCTAAGCAATATATGAAAAGCATTGGCCATTCGATGAAAACGGATTTCCCGCAAATGTTGCTTTTGCTACCAATGACGATTCTTCTATTGGCTGCTTATTTTAGTATCGGTCCTGCAATTGAGGGTCACTTTTCATTATCAAAAGAAATTCTTATCCTTGCCGTAATAGCTGGAATGCTAGGAGTAGCAATTTATGGCCTATTTTTGTTTAAAGTAATTCCAAAGGTATACCAATCAAAATGGGGTTACTTCCTGCTTTTAGCAACATTTATCATGGTTACAGGTTTAGGTGTAGTTCTACTTTTTTGGTATAAAAAACAAGGGTTTGAGCCTACTTACGTTGCTACACCAGTTCAAAATAACGTCATTGCCATCAGCTGTGCAATCATATTTATTGCATCAGCCCTTTACACAAAAACTTGGATTACGATTCTTATTCCTTTGTTCACATCAATTGGACCACTAGCTAATCGGTTATTGCCAGAGGAAATCAACAAAAATCCAACCTATATTCTATACACCGTTCTCCTATTTTTCGTCATCACAGGATTGATCATTTTCGTATTAATCAGAAAAAGAAAAATAAGGGAAATGAAAGAGAATAATAGTTAAACCGGCAACGATTTTAATAAGAATCCTCATTTAATAATAGGTCATCCTAAAAGGAGGAGGGATGATCTTGCTATTTCGCATTATATGAATGAATGGTATATTGTTAAATCAATAAGAATGCCCCCTAGAGGATTTCCAATTGGGGGCTTTATTCCTTTGAAAACGCTGCTGATGCTGTCTTCAGAGTGCTTATTGTTAAAACAATGACCTTGTCAGGTTAAGAAAGTTGTTTTCTATTATTATTGATCGTCTTCATCACTTTGGTATTCTAAAATATCTCCTGGCTGGCAATCCAAAGCCTTACAAATGGCATCTAAAGTTGATATTCGAATCGCTTTTGCCTTACCATTTTTCAAGATAGAAAGGTTAGCCATTGTGATTCCAACCCTCTCCGAAAGCTCCGTAACACTCATTTTCCTTTTAGCCAACATCACATCTATATTGATAATAATCGCCATTGTTTTCACCTCAGACCGTTAGATCATTTTCAGATTTTATATCAATGGCCTCTTTTAAAAGCCTTTGTAGAACAGCAGCGAATACTGCGATTACCATTGAAGCAAAGATAGGGACCATTCCGACTAAGACGAGACCCGGTGCATCATCTAGATCTGCAACGAGGAAAACAAATGGTTCAATTACCACATACAAACCACTGATTGTCATGGCACAGAATTTGATATTCTTTAGAGCTTTAACAGACAATTCAGAGAAAGCTTGGTTCTTATCAATATGGCTTAAAAGTTTAAAAGCCTGAAATAATGCAATGAAAAACGGTATGACTGATACATACATACCTATGACAATTGGATAGAGTATATGGGCATAATCTGGATTTGCTGGATTTTTTGGTAACCAAAGCAACCCATATATACACAACGCAAGAACTGGGGTTCCAATAAGAAAAACAGCTATCTTTAAAAACAGTGTTGAACCACGTTTCATAAAAAGCACCTCACATAATTATTTTCAATTTGAATTTACCATACGATATATCGTTTTACAATAAATTATTATCATTTTTTATTATATTTTTATTGTTGTGGTGAGTATTTTGTATATTTAACCTGATGGCTGTGTTAAAGAACAATGTTGTTTTTTGAGCAATCTGTTGATTGGAGCGGAAGGTGCGAGACTCCTGCGGGAGAAGGTGACACGGGAGACCCCACAGGCGCTATGGCGCCGAGGAGAACGAAAAGCGGAAGCGGCTTGCCTAGGGGCGACAGGCATTAGCCAATCCGTCAAGAAGGTCGTTCTTTGACCTTCTTGACGGATTGGCTTATGACCCCGAGCCCCTAGCCGCTGCAGCTAGACAGGCTCCCGGACTCCCCCGCGGAAAGCGAGTACCCTGCAGCGGAAATCAACAGACAAATTTAACAAAGCCAATTTAATAAAAAAGAGTCTAAGTTTAAATAATGTTTCGTAAAAAATTCATTTATTAGTAAAATCACACTTGACAGATGCGAATTGTGGTAATAAAATAAAATTAATAATAAAACCAATTAAATTAATCGGAATAATCGAGATTGTTTTTCTCATATAATATTGCAAATGGAAAGTTCCTGATAATAGTAAAAGCCAAAAACATTCGATAATTAAAGGAGTGTTTCACATGAATAATAAAAAAGAAAAAAAACGCCAAAAACTAATTAATAAACTTATATTTTTTAACGTATACAAGGATGATGATAAGCAGCTTTATGAATTACCGCTATTTAAGCTCGAGTCGATCTATAAGGAATTCCAATTACAATATCATCCGCATGGTGAGTTTAGTTCAATAAAATTTATTTAAACAACATCTATCTTTGTACAGAAAAAAGACGAATTCCAGTGCGAATTCGTCTTTGTTATTTTCTTATAGGAGCCCACCATTTTTTATTTAATAATTTCTTGGCTATGAGCATCCATGATATCTTGTCCGTATCCAACGAATAAGGCAAGAAAAAGTACAAGTGCAAGATAGGTTAGTAGAACGATCCATTTTATTTTTGTTTCCGCATTATAGTAGCCTTTCAATCTTGCCAATTCCGATCTGAATTCATTTAGGTTATTGGTCATTTCAGCTTTGAATGAATCCATTAACTCATCAGCATTATAACGGCTTAGCCTATCGACTTTATCTAGTAAAATCTCTTTTTTGTATTTTACGAGTTCTTGTTGTTTCTTAATTTTGCGTTTCTGGAAATAGCCAAGCTTCTCTGTGCTTTTTTCTTCCATTAAGATTTGTTCTAATACCAATTCGTTTTCTTCAAAGGTTCCAGTAACCCCAGATAAATCCTTCTCCAGGAAGGAGATCTTCTCGCTTAAAAGGTCGTGCTGCTTAACTTGCTTTCTTCGATCAAATAGGGCAATTGTACCAAAAATAAGAATCAGAAACATAATCGGGCTCGGATGGAAGTACGTGTATACAGCCATTCCAACAAGACCTAAAACCCAAAGCTTTGGCGATAAAACCCCGACAATTCTTCCGCCATCGAGCGGTGATATGGGTGCAAGATTGAAAAAATTTAGGAAAGCACCCACAAACATTAACACACCCCAAAGCGGTTCATGTGTGAACCAATACAGTGCTGCAAATGGAAGAAAACCTATTGTACCAAGAATTGGACCACCGAAAGCAATGTATGATTCGACCTTGGCATTACGAATGAGTTTTGGATCTACACCGATTACAGCACCCACAAACGGAATGAAAATCGCTGGTTTAACAGGCAGACCTTGTTTCTTCATGGCAACCAGATGCCCCATCTCGTGCATAAACATTAAGTAAACAAAGCCAATTGCAAATTTCCAGCCATAAGCAATAGCGTAAACCCCGATCGAAATAAACATCGAAATTAATGTATTAAATTTAATAAGTTTGGCAAAAACAACAAGGAATTTTAACTTCCCAGCAAATATTGCTAAAAAAGCAAGGAGACCAGCTCCAATACCTTTCTTATTATTCGTTTCCTTAATACTTTCCAACAAGACACCCCATTTGTAAAATATAAATCCATTTTTATACAATTAGTTATTTGTTGTTACATAATTGTTATTTTATATTTGATACGTTTAGGAGAAGGAATTGGTTTCATAAATTTGATAGTGGTCTTAATATTGCAGCTTTCGTTATTCAAGGATTGTTATGTAAAAGGAGTCCTATCCATTAATGAATTAGACTCCTTTGTCATGAAAACTATTTTTTCGAGTTTCTTATTTAATTGGCACCCAAATTTCACAGGAAGGATTCGGATACGCTCCAATATATAGTTCAAGTGATGGTAGGTTGGCAGGCTGATATCCTTTGGAAGGAAACCATTCTGAAAAAATTTGTTTCCACGTATCGACGATGGCCTCTGGAATCGAACCGAATACTTCAAATATCACCCACTTTGAAGAAGGTATCTCTAAGCAAGAAAATCTATCATGTACATGATCACCGCTAAAGGCAGTGGCAATCCAATAATCCATCGTGTCTTCTGCTGCACGGTAATTATTCGTAATCCCCAATAATCCTTTAATTGGTCCATTATTCAATTCACTTAATATATCAATAGTTCCATCATGATTGGCTTTACTCCAAAGCTTTGGAATAACTTCATCAGTGTCCTTTTTTGCACATGAAAATTTCTCTTTGATCCCGATCACTTGGAATGCATCTTTTTCAATCATTTTGTATTTCAAGGGTTCTGCTCCTTTCGGTCTTTCCTGTATCATAATGTGGTTATTGGTTGTAGTTGTCCATTCTCTTTCCTAGCGTTATTCGATGCTAAGCGATGCTCCTTACGGAAAAATTTTAAGAAGATTTAGGAGTATCATAGCCATAATATTATTGTACATGATTAGGATTTTACATCCCATAAGCTTTTTACATGTTTTAGCAGAACGTGAATCTTCTTGTTTACTTTTTGGACAAGTTTGATTGAATTCATTCTTTAACGTTTTCTTAGAAAAATCTCATTAGTAAGGATTTGAATATTAATGGTTGTTTTGAAGGAAAATATCTTCAATAAATTATGAAATAGGTGCAGTTAAGGAGGTAATCGGATGTCGTTTGATTCAAATCTACTACGGGCAACAGAGCGTTGGCATTATGATGATCCAACTTGCGGTGTATTGGTTGAAGTGTTTCGTAATGGCAGTCATTGGCATGCTGTGGCCAATGCTGAACACTCAAAATGGTACTGTCATAATGGATTCGGAGATACAAGGGAGGAAGCGATAAAGGAGGCTGTTACAGGGGTATTGACGCTTGTGAAGGATATTGATTAATAAGCCGTCAATTCACATTAATCTAAACTGTTATTAGAAAGATATGATCAATAAAGCAAAGCCTGTAAATCAATAACACATATTATGTTTGATCCTTATAGAGTAATTTCTTTGATTAGCCACTTGTTTTTTTCAAAACCTGTAGGCTTTTTTCTTTGAACTTTTTATTTAGGCTCCCCCTGCAAACTTTGCACTCCTAATAATGAAGAGGTGGATTATGCCACCTTCATTTTACAAAAAAGGACTACCCACTTAACACATCGAATAATATTAATAATTATAGTGAAGTTTCCATGTTAAAAAAATAAATCGATTAGGGGTAGGAAAATATGCCAACTGTTCCAGGAATTACTAAAAATTAAAGAACTTCAAATGGTTTGCGAAAAAGAAGGCGGATTTCTGCTAAAGTTAAATTTCGATATGCTTGAAAATCGGAGCGGGGATAGACAGGAAGACTTTTTCCATTATGAAGATGGGGTACTTGTCGGATTCCTTGGAAGCTACGGTTTCGGAAATAAGGTAGAGCTTTGTGGGATGGTTCACCCTGATTACAGAAGGAAAGGAATTTTTTCTAGCTTGCTAAAATTAGGCATTGAAGAAGCGAAGAAATGGAATATTGAAACCATTTTGTTAAATGCTCCTTCAAAATCTCATACAGCAAAAGCGTTCTTATCAACCATACCATGCACATTTTCGATTGCAGAGTATCAAATGCAATGGCATCAAAAAGATTTGTCTGAGGATGATGGTATTAAGATAAGACCCTCTTTTTCAAAGGAAGATTCGGAAGCAGAAATTCAACTCGACATCGCCGGCTTCGGGATGGGGAGCAAGAGTCAAGGGAAATCCAGCAACTCATTGACGAGAATAGCAGTGACAAAAGACTAGTTATTGAAGCTGAAGGAAGAATTGCCGGCAAAATGCGTGTTTCAGAATTGAATGGGGAAGCATGGATTTATGGATTTGTAGTATTTCCAGAACTACGAGGAAAAGGGATTGGCAGAAAAGCTTTAGCAAAGGTCGTACTGGTGGAGCACCAAAAAGGACTACCCATTTTTCTAGAGGTAGAGGCTAAAAATGACCATGCACTTAAACTATATGAATCTTGTGGTTTTCGAACTTACCATTCCCAGGATTACTATGAGTACAACCAATAAGCATTTTGGAGACAGCCCCCATACATACTAGAGACTTTATGAGTCTAGCAAGACATTGGCTTTGTCATATGAAACCAGTGTCTTTTTTTTGAAAAATAAATCTTGGGGATGGAAATGATGCTATATTAAAGTTGAAGTCAAATTTATATTGGGGTGACCATGATGTCATTGAAGAAAAAAATATTTATAATTTTGTCTGTCCTATTGGTAGCTGCAATCGTCTATTTCATTAATGCGTTTTTTGGAAATCCAATAAGCAAGGCAAAAGCGGAAAAAGAAGTATTAGCCTATTATGAAGAAAAATATCACAAAGACTTCGAAGTTTATTCATCTCAATATAATTTTTTGATTCCGGATTATAACATTAAAATGCGACCAACAGATGATAAAGATGCTGTCTTTGAGACCTCAAGATATGAATTAACAATGTTTGATGCATATGGCGCATACTTGGCATCTATGGAACTAGAATCCAAAATACGTAGGATCCTAGATGAAAAGTATCCAAATTTAAAGTATAGCCTCAAGGTTCAGGAGGAGCATAATATAGGAGTAGCAGGTATAGTATTTGACTTTTTTTCTCCCGATCCCCAAACAAGATTAGAAAAAAACTTTTTTATAGCAGAGTTATCATGGAAAAGGACAGGGCTTAACAATGAAAAGACCTTCGAGCTAATGGATGAGATAGCAGCTTCAATAAGTAGCGAACTAAACGGAATTCCCAAACAGTTTTCGATGGACATTTATGTGAAAGATTCAAAAAACGAAAAGAATAGCCTTCAAAGGCATTATTTAGATGGAATGGATAGAGGGTGGAAAGTAGAAAATTAATCTTACAAGAAAAATTGCCCTATCTTTTAGTATCAGGATATGGAAAAACTTCCGGATCATCCACCAGATTAGTACTTAAATATGCACTCAGTAGAGTGGAAGACACCAAAGCCACTCACTCTAGGCTTGTGCATATAGCCTAGTTATATGATCATTTTTCGACGAGTGAGGATTGGATTTGTGCGCATAGCCAGGCTTTATGATCACTTCTTGAGGAGTGAGGATCGGATTTGTGCACTTAGACTAGTTCTATGATTACTTTTCGACGAGTGAGGATTGGATTTGTGCGCATAGACCTTTTCTTGTTTCATGAACGGACGATCTAGCATAAAGGTATTATAGTTAAATTGGCAAATGAATTATTAATGAATTGGAGCGAAAAGTAATATTAACAAACTTTAAGGAGACCAAACAATGTCTATAGAGGTAAAGAGAAGAATAATTTTAGATTTAGCCGTTACTTTAGATGGTTTTATTGAAGGGAAAAATGGAGAAGTTGATTGGTGCATAATGGACTCTGACATGGGATTTATTAATTTCTTAAATCAAATTGATACAATATTATATGGACGAAAGAGTTATGATTTATGGGGACAATATACTCCAGAAACAGGAAATAATGAATCTGAAAAGGAAATATGGGCTGCAATACATAGTAAACAAAAATATGTGTTTTCCAGAAAGCAAAAAGGGATTAATAATAAAGCAATATATATAAATGATCAGATCCTTGAAGAAGTAAATAAATTAAAAAATAAGCCTGGTAAAGATATTTGGTTATATGGTGGAGCTAGCCTTATTACAAGCTTTATTAATTTAAAGCTAGTTGATGAATTTAGATTATCAATACACCCTGTTATCTTAGGAGTAGGAAAACCATTGTTTATTGATATACAAGAGAGGTTAAATTTGAAATTGGTTAATACAAGGTCGTTCTCCTCTGGCGTTGTTCAGCTAATCTATCATTTGAATAGGGACTAATTGTAATAGGACAAGAACTACTAAAAACCATTCTATTCTATTTAGAATGGTTTTTTTCTTTATCATAATTTGGTGAAGTACTAGAGTGTATTAATATGCGGTCCAATACCCTTTTAGTCAATGGCATAAAGTTATTCAGTATCAGACCCCCTGAACAAACGGTTAATACAGTGCCAAGGCCAATAGGTCCATCAAAAGCGATTGCTAATATCAAGAATATGAGGTATAAGAATGTTCTGGAAAACGTAATATTTGTTCTAGTTAATTGTTTTATGATCAATGTTAAACGATCAATCGGAATCGGGGCAAAATTTGTGTGTAAATAAATTGCCGTTCCTAATCCTATAACAACTAAGCCGATACAAAACCAAATTAATTTGCTGTACCATAATTCAGGTGTGATTATCTTTCCCAATAAAAAAAGCCACATGTCAATCCCAATACCCGTTATAAGCGCTGTCAACAACCCCAAAACTTCTGGTCTTTTTCTCTCTAACAATGAATTACAACCTATCAGTAATAATGCGATGATGAATTCCCAGCTTCCCACGGTAAGCCCCACATTTAGAGACAGTCCTACCAAAAGCGCATCAAAGGGTGATGTTCCAAGGTCTGATTGTATAGTGAAAGCAATACCAAGCGTTAATACTAAAATTCCTAATACATAAACAACAAATTTGGCTTTACTCGACCTCGTTATCATTTTTTAGCTGATAATTCTTTGAGCATGAGAATATGTGGAATTCCATCTTCCATAAATACATCAGATGATGTCCTAAACCCTAGTTTTTTATAAAAACCTTCTGCCTGTGTTTGTCCGTGTAATTTAACCTGGGACACTCCACGTTCTTCAGCAAGTTCTTCTAATGCTTGGATAATGATTTTTCCAATCCCAAATTTTCGGTATGGTTCCAGGACGCAGATTCGTTCTAATTTCCCTACACCTTCAACGAACCGAAGTCTTCCCGTGCCCACTGGTTGATCATGATAATGAACGAGTAGGTGATCGCATTCTCCATTTAATTTATCAAAATGATCAAATTCATCTTCTAATGGTACGCCTTGTTCCTTCACAAATACTTTTTTCCTTATAGAAAAAGCTACTTTTAAATCTTCATCAATCGTTATTCTTTTTGCTTTCATTTTTATCAGTCCTTTTTAATGGTCTTCATCATTTTGTTGCAAATACAATAAAATTAGGATAAATTTAATTTATATCAATTTTATAGTAAATGCAACAAAAAATGCAGGATAAGGAGTTAATTATGAAGGAAATCCTCCGTGAAATTGGAATGATTGCCAGGGCACTAGATTCAATAAGCAATATCGAATTTAAAGAATTTGACCTTACGAAAGGACAGTATTTGTACTTAGTGCGAATCTGTGAAAATCCAGGAATCATCCAAGAAAAGCTGGCTGAAATCATAAAAGTAGACCGAACAACAGCAGCTCGTGCAATAAAAAAACTTGAAATGAATGGGTTTATTGAAAAGAAAGATGATGAACATAACAAAAAAATAAATAAGCTCTTTCCAACAGAAAAAGGGCAAAAAGTTTACCCATTTATAAAAAGAGAACATGATTATTCCGAAAGCGTTGCATTAGAGGGATTTTCCGAGACAGAAGTAGAAGCCATTTTCCATCTTCTTCAAAGAGTAAGAAAAAATATTGAAAAAGACTGGGAATTCGTTAAAAAAGGAAATAAGAGGAATTATTGATTTTATAAAGGAGCGGCTATTAAAATGACCATCAAGATAAAAAAATGCACTCTTGAAGATTCAAGTATCCTTCAAGAAATTAGTTATGAAACGTTTAATGATACCTTTAAGGATCAGAACTCACCTGAAAATATGAATGCCTATTTGGAAAGGGCATTTAACTTAAAACAATTAGAAAAAGAATTATCCAATGTATCTTCAGAGTTCTTATTTGTCTATTTTCACGATGAAGTGGCTGGTTATTTAAAGGTTAATATCAATGATGCTCAGTCTGAAGAAATGGGTGATGAATCACTGGAAATCGAAAGGATTTATATTAGGAGCAAATTTCAAAAAAGCGGACTTGGCAAATATCTGCTAAATAAAGCTTTGGAAATTGCTTTACAACATAATAAAAAGAAAATCTGGCTAGGTGTATGGGAAAAAAATGAAAATGCTCTAGCTTTTTATAAGAAAATGGGGTTTGTCCAAACCGGAGCCCACTCTTTTTTCATGGGTGATGAAGAGCAAATTGACTTTATCATGACCAAAGCACTCATATAATGTTTTGAAAGGTGGACTATCATCCATGTATATTCCTTCACAATTTAAAATTATAGATGAAACAATGGCTTTTGACATAATAAAAGAACATAGCTTTGCTACTCTTTTTTCTCAACACAATGGAATGCCATTTGCAACTCATTTACCGTTACTTTTGAACAAGGAAAATACTTATTTATATGGACACTTTGCTCGTCCAAATCCGCAGTGGAAGGATATCAAAAATCAAACGGTTCTAGCTATTTTTCACGGTCCACATTGTTATATCTCCCCATCTTGGTATGAGACGAATAAAGCAGTCCCAACATGGAATTACGTGACCGTTCATGTTTATGGAGAGGTAGAGTTATTAGAGGACGAAAATGAGTTAATGGACTCCTTACATGATATGGTGTTGAAATATGAAGCACCTGACAGTCCATACAGATTAGAGGATGTAGATGCTGAATTTCTCGCTGGTATGAACAAAGGGGTTCAAGGTTTTAAAATTAAAATCAATAAGCTAGAAGGAAAAGCTAAGTTAAGTCAAAACCACTCTATTAAGCGGCAAGAACTAGTTATAAATCAACTAGAACAAATATCAAAAAACGATGAGCAACAGATTTCCGCATTAATGAAGGCGAATATTTTGTAAAAGGAGATTATCCAATGACCAATTCATCCAAAAGAGGGCAACCAATGAAATTTACAGGCTATGGACTTATTCAGAAACGTGACCCTAGCATTCTATCGAGCAAAATTACAGCTGAACCTGACTTGTTTAAAGTATGGCACCTTGGAATTCCTGATGTAGACCTAGATGATTGGACACTTACAATTGAAGGACTCGTTGACTGTCCAACGCAATTCAGTTTAGCGGATTTGCGATTGTTACCGCAAACGTCTGTGATGGCTTTTCATGAGTGTGCAGGAAGTCCACTAAATCCTAAAGTACCACAAAGAAGAATCGGAAATGTGGTTTGGACAGGTGTAAGACTCGTAGATTTGTTAAAGCTTGTGACAGTAAAAGACGAAGCACAATTTGTTATTTCTAAAGGGATTGATCAAGGAATTTATGACAATGTTCATTACTCCTGGGTACGAAAAAGATCTTCCAATAGAAAAAGCTATAGATCCAAACGTACTCATCGCGTTAGCTATTAATGGAGAACCGTTAACGATAGAACGTGGAGGACCTGTTCGCCTTGTGATTCCAGGATATTATGGAACGAACTCGACAAAGTGGCTGACAAATTTAGTAGTTTCAAATGTTAGAAGTACGAGTGCATTTACTACCAAGTATTATATGGATCGAGAAACCGTTGATGGGAAAATAATAGAAACTCCTGTCTGGGAAAATAGTCCGAACTCCATCATTGTTCAACCGCAGAACGGAGAAGGCCTGAAACTAGAAGAAACGGAAATTTGGGGCTGGGCATGGGGGTCCTCGTCCATTTCATTAGTTGAGGTGTCAACGGATGGTGGGGAAACCTGGCAAGAAGCAAAGGTTGAACAGCGAGAGAATTTCGAATGGCAGCGATTCTCGATAAAATGGAATCCTAAATCCGTAGGAGAATATTGTATAATGACCCGCGCAATTGACTCGAAAGGGGATCGTCAACCCCTATCCCTTCGAAGAAATCAAATCTCACGAAGGATGATCTTTGTTGAAAATTCATTAGAAAAACTTTATTAGCCAAGTTGAAGATATAAATAGAGTTTTAAGGAACGTAATGATTTTTAAATTTACATTACCGTCCTGTAATTCCAATTAACGAGGATTCAGCATAAAAATAAAAAAATAATAAATTTATGTTAAAATATGGTTAGAGGTAGTTTTTGAATAAAGAAGAAATACCAATTAATGATGTGATTGAGCATATTGACTGATTTCCAACAGCAAGCAATCCAAATTTTTATAGCAGATGCAAATCTATGAAGCTAATGAGGGGGTAGTTGAAATGGATAAGCATTTGAAATTTATTAACATTAATCGAAGGTATTTTCTATATTTTATTTCATTGTTTGTTATATTGTGCATCGCTTTCTTATTACAAGGTATTAGGCAAGGTGGAGATTTTGATATATATGGGGAGGACCTAGCTTTTGGTCTGTTTATTTATCCCCTAATCGTTTTGGTGATTTCAATTATTGGCTCCATTAAGAATTCTTGGTACGTTATGCCTTGCATCACACTCATTGTATTGCTAGTTTTTTTTCCAATTGTAACGAATGATACCTATATTGTATTACTTTTAGCTTATCTATTCATTTCGCTGATAGGAAGTATACTCACTCGTCTTATAAATCATAAATAGAAGTCAATACTCGATTATCGGGTGCGAATCTCAAAATGGGTTGCTAAGCAGCTCATTTTTTTTATAAATATTTTACTTATTAGAGGTTAATATGTATCTTCAAGCATAGTTCTTAAATAAAAATGTTGAACATCGTGATATAGTTATACTTATAAATATTGGAAAGGAGTTGTTGTTTTTATGAATAGCAAGCAAAACGTTGAGATTGTAACAAATGGGGAGGTATGTGCAAAATAAAAACATGCATAGAACCTCCCAAAGGTTATGATCTAAACTTTAGGAGGAAATCAAGTTGAAAAATTTTAATATGAAAAATCTAGGACTTTCTGAAGAATTTATACAAGAGTCTAAAATATATAAAGATCTTTTTATTGGTCGAGTATCAACGCAATATAAAAATTTATTTAAGGTGATTACGGAAAATAGTGAAATTGCTGCTGAGATATCAGGAAAATTTCACTATAATGTTAAGGGACCTTCTGAATATCCTGCCGTTGGAGATTTCGTTATGGTCGACAGAACCGATAATTCAAAAGGAAATGGAATTATTCACCATATACTTACACGGAAAAGTGTTTTTGCACGGAAAGTTGCAGGTGCTAAGGAAGATATTCAGGTTGTAGCTACAAATATTGATACAGTTTTTATATGTATGTCACTGAATAATGATTATAATCTTCGTAGACTAGAGCGTTACCTTTCTGTTGCATGGGACAGTGGTGCAATACCGGTTATTGTTCTTACAAAATCAGATTTATGTAGGGAAATTGAGGTAAGGCTTGACGAAATATCTTCTATTGCAATAGGTGTCGACGTGCTTGTTGTAACAAGTACAACTGATGAAGGGTATCAATCATTAAAACGATACCTTTCTAATGGTAAGACAGTAGCATTTATCGGATCATCAGGGGTTGGAAAATCGACTTTAATCAATTGTCTCCTCGGACAATATGTTTTAGATACAAATGGGTTAAGAAATGATGATAAGGGCAGACATACGACAACAAGGCGTGAACTGATTATGTTGCCGAATTTGGGAGTTGTGATAGACACTCCTGGGTATGAGGGAACTTGGAATTATTAATGCGGATTTAACGAAATCCTTTGCTGATATTGATAAACTTGCTTCAAATTGCAGATTTAACGACTGTACTCACACAAAGGAGCCAAACTGTGCAGTGCAGAACGCAATTAAAGACGGAACGTTGCCAATTGAAAGGCTAGAAAGCTATTGGAAACTTAAGAGGGAAACAAAGTATGAAGGCTTGAATTCTAAAATGATTGAAAAAGAAAAGATAAATGAAATGTTTAATAGTATGGGTGGAATGAAAAACGCTAGGAAATTCATCAAAGAACAAAACAGAAAAAAAAGAAGATGAAGTCCAAGAATGGATGAAATGAAGATTTGGGTACCAGCCAATGGTGATCTGTTACGTTGTCAGGTGGAAAGAATTATAGTAAGATTACAATTGGTACTTTTTAAACCAATGTGAGATTTATATGTAGCACCATGACAAGCTTTCTTATTCAATCTTCGGGCGTGATTATCAGTTAGATGATCACGTCTATTTCTGTTGGGCCGATCCAGATATAATACAAGATTGGACATTGAGTACGTTATTTTAAAAATAAACTCTATTTTTTGAATACTTTCGGACATTGAATTCTTTATTTGCTAAAAAATCAAGCAAAGGAGGAACCTTCAAGAGAAATAGGGGAACGTATGTCCGATAAAAAGTGAAATCATCAAATTTTATTCAAATAACGGAATGCATGTCCGCACAATGCCATCACACTGTTTAGGAGATTTACTTTTATGTGGAAGTATTCCTAAAAGCAGAAATAATAGTACATGTAAAAACCCTTAAAATTTAGGGGCTATTATTAAAAATAAGTGTTAAACATTCATAGTTATCTTTATTTTCGGAAATTTAGTATTGACATCTCGGGTTAATCGATATATTATCAAATTTAATTACATAATCATAAGCAAAGATTGGAAATAGTAAAAGGATCTATAAACTTTTCAGAGAGCCGATGGTTGGTGAAAATCGGTAGTTATAACCTTCGAACTCATCCAAGAGCTACTCCCTGAAATCTTTAGTAGGGGATGTCGGTTTTCTACCGTTATGAAGATAGGTGGTGATAGCCACCGAAAATGAGTGGGTTAATCTTATGATGATTAATCAATTAGAGTGGTACCGCGAGCCAAGCCTCGTCTCTATATTTTTATAGAGACGAGGCTTTTTTTATTTTAAAACTAACAATGAATAAATAAAAAGGTGGGAGTCAGAATGAAAAATATCGATAAATATTCTAGAGGTTACTTTATGCCCCCAGTGCAAAGCTTGAAATGGACACAGAAAGAGTATATTACAGAAGCTCCTACCTGGTGTAGTGTGGATCTTCGCGATGGTAATCAGGCTTTGATCGTTCCGATGAGTCTAGAAGAAAAGTTAGAGTATTTTCAGTTGCTGCTAGAAGTAGGTTTCAAGGAAATCGAAGTTGGTTTTCCGGCTGCTTCGGAAACAGAATTTGCTTTTTTACGTACATTAATTGAAGAAAATTTGATTCCGGATGATGTGACTATTCAAGTATTAACACAGTCAAGAGAACACATTATCGAAAAAACATTTAAAGCGTTACAGGGTGCGAATAAAGCAGTGGTACACTTGTACAATTCCACCTCTGTGGCACAGCGTGAGCAGGTATTTAGAAAATCTAAGGAAGAAATTATTGATATTGCAGTAACTGGAGCAAATTTGCTTAAAAAATACGCTGCTGAAACGGAAGGGAATTTCCAATTTCAGTATTCTCCAGAAAGCTTCACGGGTACAGAAGTGGAGTTTGCGCTTGAAGTCTGTAACAAGGTTCTTGATATTTGGCAGCCGACAGCTGATAACAAGGTCATTATTAACCTACCAGCAACTGTATCAATGTCAATGCCACACGTTTATGCAAGTCAAATTGAGTATATGAGTGATCATCTGACCAACCGGGAAAACGTCATCCTATCATTGCATCCACACAATGACAGAGGAACTGGGGTAGCAGATGCCGAGCTAGGAATGCTTGCCGGAGCGCAACGAGTCGAAGGAACATTGTTCGGAAACGGGGAAAGAACAGGGAACGTCGATATCGTCACGCTAGCATTAAATATGTTTTCACATGGAGTAGATCCAAAGCTGAATTTTGAAAATATCCCTTCTATTATTTCTAAATATGAAAAATTAACACGAATGAGGGTTCACGAAAGACATCCATATGCTGGTGAGCTTGTCTTTACTGCTTTTTCTGGATCCCATCAAGATGCCATTGCTAAAGGGATGAAATGGCGTGAGGAAAAAGAGCGTCAGTATTGGACAGTACCTTATTTATTAATTGATCCGATGGATATTGGAAGAGAATATGAAGGAGATATCATCCGAATTAACAGTCAATCTGGTAAGGGGGAATTGGTTATATCCTTCAGCAAAAGTATGGAATGGATTTACCTGCCAAAATGCGTGAAAGCTTTGGATATAGTGTGAAAAATGTTTCAGATCATCATCAAAAAGAACTTATGCCGAATGAAATCTATGACATTTTCGTCAACGAATATGTGAATATTAACGCTCCTGTTGAATTTATCCGATACCAATACACGCAAAATGGTCATTATGAAACGATTGTATCGATCCAGATGAATGATGAAGTACATGAATTTTCGGGTGAGGGCAACGGAAGACTTGATGCAATCAGCAATGCACTTCAAACCAAATTAGGTATCAACTTTACAGATTTGGTCTATAAGCAGCATGCACTAGAAGCAGGCTCAGGGTCAAATGCTGTATCTTATGTAGGAATTACTGCAACGAACGGTGTTATTTATTGGGGTTGCGGAATGGACACTGATATCATGACCTCTTCTGTAAAAGGCTTGTTTAGTGCCGTTAACAATATGGTATCCAACTTACAACTTCCTGTTGAAAAGGAGTTTATCGATACAAAAAAATAATATTAATTAAAACAAAGTCTCTGATCCTAGGTCAGAGACTTTGTTTTTTGTACAAGATATTATTTAGAGGTACGTACATTTTGGATACTAAAGCTGACTTATGGTAATTTTAAAAAGTTTATCATTCTCAATGCAAGTATTAATGCATTCTTCGCTTTTGTTATTACAAAGTTGACGGAAAAGTTAAAAGTAGCTAAATTAGTTGAATTAAACCAATTTCAATTTTGTATTTATTTATTTTATAAAGCTTTTTTCCTGTATGGATTCCAATTCCTAATTGAATGTAAAAGGAAATTCAAATCATAAACTTTGATAAATTCATCTTGATAAAAGAATTGTTTTTATGAAATATATATGAATTACTGCAATAAATGAAAAATATATTGTTCTTCAACAAACAGGCGCAAATCTAGAAGATTGCGTCTGTTTTAAATGGGCTCAATGCAGAAAAAGTGGTCATTGTTTATTTTTTTGAAGGAAAAGTATTAGATATAAAACATGGAAATTTATGGTATCATTTAATGAAAAGGGAAAGGGTGTTTATTATGGCTTTAAATAGAGTTCTCTATCAAAATAGTCTGCTCTTTTTACTTCTGATTGTGCTGGGTACTAATTTTTCTTTGTATCATACTTCATTTGGAGTCAATTTTTTAGCTGATAATCCAAATGGTGCAGTAGTTGGTTCAATCCTTGATTTAGCATTGATTGCTCCCATTTTGTATATTGCATGGCAGCGACATTGGAACTGGAAAAATATCCTTATCTCTTTAGCAGGTGGTCTTGTATTAGTACGTTTCATTATTCCGATGGAGTATTTAGGGACATATGAAGCAGTACCATGGATTGGATTTGGGGTTGAGGGTGCGCTTATCCTGTTTGAGATATACATTCTTGTGTCGTTATTTAAAAATTTTCCAAATGTTATACGTTCCGTTAAGCAGAGTTCTCTTCCAATTGTTTTTTCATTTCCTTCCGCAGTTGATCATCACAGGAAGGCTGCTCCAATTATTAGAATTATTTGTTCCGAAATACTAATGTTTTACTATGCTTTTGCAAGCTGGAGCAAGAAGCCGCATATAAGTAATAACAAGTTTACAATACACCGCAATTCGAGTTTAATTGCTTTTCAAATAATGATGATTCATGCAATTATCCTAGAAACAATAGGGATTCATTGGTGGCTGCATGAAAAGGTTTTAATCGTTTCGATTGTTTTACTCATCATAAATATCTATTCAGTCATTTTCTTTGTGGGGGACATACAGGCAGTTCGCCATAATGCCCTGCACGTTACAGAAGTAGGTATGTATCTTTCACTTGGGTTGATGAAACGAATGGAAATAAAGTGGACTGACATTGTGAAATTGATCGATGAACCAGAGCTGTTAAAACGGAAATGTTCAAAAAATACAATTGAATTTATAGCGAGGGATTTTGAAACGGTACACCCAAATATTATTTTGCAATTAAAGCATCCGTTAAGAGCAACCCTTTTAATGGGGAAAGAAAAAGAATTTGAGCAAGTAGCTCTTAGAGTGGATGATCCGACCAGATTTAAAGAGACATTCATAAATAATATGAGGAGAATCAAAAATGATTGAACTCAAATTTTTTGAAAGAATGGATTTTAAACAGCTGATTAATTGGATTGAGTCTCCTCAGTTCTTGCTACAATGGGGTGGACCTACATTCGAATTTCCATTAACTGTTAATCAGTTGGAAGAATATATTGAGAATGCAAATAGTGATAATTGTGATAGTTTAATTTATAAAGTGATAGATAAAGAAACTAAAGATGTTATTGGTCATATTGCTTTAGGGAAAATTGATAGAAACAATAAATCTGAAGAGTAGGTAAAGTATTAGTTGGTAATAAGAATGTCAGAGCAAAAGGAATAGGTCAGATAATGATGAAGGAAATTCTTAAAATTGCCTTTGAGGACCTACATTTACATAGAGTTAGTCTAGGAGTATATGACTTTAATGCTCCAGCCATAGCTTGTTATGAAAAAGCAGGATTTAAAAAAGAGGGCTTACTTAGAGATTCTGCAAAAATTGGTGATGAATATTGGAGTTCGTGGGAAATGAGTATTATAGAAAATGAATGGTTGAAAATAAGAAATGTATAGCTTGATAAACAATTATTCGTTTTACTTGAAAGAATATTATATTTTAATTAGTACCCATTAATAGGATAATTATGTTGATTTTTTATAATTTGATAAAGGTAGGTCAATCATGAAGAATCTAATTGATTTTCTCCCAACAAGAAAAAAAGGAGTGGATGAAATACATATAAAAGCAGCAGAAGAGAAGCTAGGTGCTTTGTTTCCATGCGAATATAAAGAACTTTTTATGTTGATAAATAACCCAGAGATTGGTGAATGGATGCTCTATCCGATTAAGGATACCAAAAATCTAAAACACACGTGGGACGATATCGTAAGACAAAACCTTGATCAACGAGAAGAAGCTTTATCAAATGATTTAATAGCGATTGGTGAGAACGGAACAGGAGATAAACTATGCTTTCGTGTTAGAAAAAAGTTCATGCAAAGTCAAGTATATATCTGGAATCATGAAACAACCAGCACTAGGAGTGTAGCCTTGTCTTTGAAAGAATTTATCGAAAATGAGGTTTCTAAATATAAAAATGAAACTATGTTACTAGGGACATTCCAGGTGACGAGTGGCAAGCTTATAATAAGCGATCCTTGCTATGGTTACGATGAAGAAAATAGTGAAGGTTTGCAGGTTCTTCTAAAGCCAGCTAAACGAGGGAATTGGTCAGTTGCTATTTCGTATAATGAGGAAGAGGTTGTCCAAAAACTTGTAGTTTTTTGGGGAAATATTGAGCCTGAAGAGGAATGGATCCCAATCAATCAGTTGATCGCGGTCGATTCAGCCCAAGCCGGGATTTTTGATTTAGCCTTTTTTGACGTTGATGAAAAAATAATTGATGAAGTAGAAAATGTGTACGATATTGAGATGGATGACGATGTTTCCAAATACTATGTTGCATGCTGTGATGCAGTTGCTTCTGAACAGCAAGGTGGGATCGTTCCCGGTGGAGCGGTAGCGATGTCAGGTTATGGCGATGGCTTATATCAAGTGTATTTCAAACAGGACGCGTCTAGTGAAATTGTTTCTGTTATGATTGATTTCTTGGTAAGTGATGAGTATGAATAAATACTTAGAGATAAATTAATTAAGGAAAGGGTGTATACATTGGAAAAGAAGGAATTTTGGAGATTAATTGAAAAGTCCAGAGAATTTGATCAAGCAGAATGGTTAACAGAGGAATTAGCTCAAAAGAGATTAGAAGAAGTAGTAGACTTTGAATTTATATTTCAAGAAATAATGTACGCTAGTTATCAATCCCGTTTATGGGGAGCGGCATATGTTTTGATGGGTGGCTGTTCTGACGATGCTTTTGACTATTTCAGAGGATGGCTGATTGGTCAGGGAGAAGAAATATATAACAAGGTAATGGAAGACCCCGAATTTTTAGCAGAATACATAAATGATGATAACCTTGATGATGAAGGCTTTCCTCAAAATGAAGAATTACTCTCAGTTGGGCTAGATGCCTATACGCTTATAAAGACGGGTGATATTGAATGGAATGACGAAATCCATAATGAGTTATTAGAAGCTCTTGACAAGAAGGGGCTACAACCAATAACTGACATAGAATTTGATTGGGAAGAAGATGATTTAGAAGAAATATTCCCAGTTCTATGGGAAAGATTTGGAGAAGAACCACTAGGTTAAAAGAAAGCAAGGGAATTTAACAGGTACGGAATTGTTTAAAAAGGAACCTGAAATAGCCTATATACTCAAAATGATCATACAATCTATGAAATATTAAGCTTTGATTTGTCTTAGTTCCCTATAATACCCTAAGTTGTTTTAGAAAGAAGCGTAATCGGTTTGTCACCCGATTACGCTTTTTACTTTATTCTTATTTCCACAAATTTGCGGAAAAATTGAGAGTCAATTCGTTTGTTTTGTCGGTATTGTATTCTGAAAATTCAATCTATAATAGGGATAGTTTAAGCCAACTGGTTCAAAAACACTATTATCACCTTTGTTAATGGATTTTTAGGAAAGCGGTTACATTTCTGAGGGATCCTTACATAATTAATAAACAAGCTAATGTGCTCAGAAAAAACACAAAAAAGGTAAAGGAGGATTTAATGCGAAGATATTAGTTCATTTTCGCAGTTGGCGTGATGATTCTCTTTTTTTACTACATTAAAACCGAAGTTAACTAAAGGGGGAAAAACAAATGAAGAAGTTTGGGTTGTTAGGTTTAATTGTTTCTCTATTATTAGTTTTTACTGCATGTAATTCTAGTAATTCAGCCACAACAAGTTCAGGAAGCTCTAAGGCAGACGTGATTAAGATTGGAGCTATTTTTGCTCAAACTGGTCCTGCATCAACCTTGGGTTCAACGCAAGCAAACTTAGTAAAGGTTCTCCAAAAACAATTAGATGACGAAGGACCAATTAATGGTAAGAAAATAGAAATCGTAATGCAAGACTATGAAACAGACGATACAAAAGCTGTGGTTGCAGCAGATAAACTTATTTCTGAAGGTGTAGTGGCAATAGTTGGAGCAACGCAGGC
Source organism: Bacillus sp. T3 (assembly GCF_033449965.1). Taxonomy (NCBI): domain Bacteria; kingdom Bacillati; phylum Bacillota; class Bacilli; order Caryophanales; family Bacillaceae; genus Bacillus; species Bacillus sp. T3. Next base: position 2,844,082 of record NZ_CP137761.1, on the reverse strand, counting down.
AAGTACATCAATGGCCATTTTACCAAAGGTAACTGGGGCAGGGCTGCCATTAATGACTGTAGCTCCAGTGGCTCCTAGCACAAAAGGAATCTATCAAATGGCACCAAGCAACGAAACCAATTCAAACTTAATGATTAAGTTCTTTAAGAAAAACAATATCAAAAAGGTAGCATGGATCAATGCACGTGATGGATTTGGTGTTGATGGGCTTCCATCCTTTGAAAAGGTTGCGAAAAAGAATGGGATTGAGATCGTAGCACACGAAGAATTCGATGCCACTGCAACAGATATGACGATTCAATTGACTAATATTCGTAAAAAGAACCCACAAGCTGTGGTTGTATGGTCAAGAACTCCTGGAGCTGGAATTGTAGCTCGAAACTTTAAATCTTTAGGATTCGAAATACCGATGATTCAATCTTCTGCTTCGGCCAATCAAGGATTCTTAGACCAAGTTAAAGATAATAATGAAAATCTATATGTCATTGGAAGTAAATTAAGTGTTGTAGATCAGTTGCCGGATGGAGATCAAAAGCAGCGTTTAGCTGCATTTCGCTCAGATTATCGAGAAATGTTTAATAGTGATCCAGATAACTTTACAGCCCATGCTGCAGATGGGTTTCAAATATTAATTAATGCTATCAAAGCTGGAAATACCACTCCAGGAACAGATTCATAACTATTTAAAGAAGGATGTAAAAGAATACGCAGGCTTAACAGGTACGTTTAATTTACAGTCTGATTATGTCGGACCACATGAAGATGGATTTGCCATCCTTGGAATTGAGAATAATCAATGGAAGTATAACGACTAAAAGTAAGTTTCATAGTTTAGAGGATGACATATAAGATGGTTTGTCCTCTTATATGTCATCTGCATAATGAAAGGGGTGGGAGAATGGACTTACTAATGCAGTATTTAGTAACGGGTTTAACCGTTGGGAGTATTTATGCATTATTGGCTATTGGCTTTGTAACCATATATAACATAACGGGAGTCTTAAATTTTGCTCAAGGTGAATTTGCCATGATTGGGGCATTAACTTGCATTACCTTTGCAAATGCTGGATTCCCGATGTTTGTTTCGATTATTCTTGCAACCCTGATTACAGCAGTAATTGGATTGATTATTGAAAGAACGGCCATATTATATGCTCGAGACACCTCCGTCATCATCTTGATCATTATCACGATTGGATTGTCGACCTTTTTAAAAGGTATGGGGCTCATCGTATGGGGAACAAATCCAAAACAATTGGCTCCGATTATTAAGGGAGAACCATTTCAGTTCATGGGTGCCATGATCAATCCGCAAAGTATTATCATCTTTGTTGTATTATTGATCCTGCTTGCCGTTCTTTACCTGTTTTTTGAAAAAACTTATATTGGATCTGCATTAAGAGCCAGTGAAAAGAATCCGCGTGCGGCAAAGCTGATGGGGATCAATACAAGTACGATGTCGGCCTTGGCCTTTACACTTGCTGCGGCTTTAGGTGCGATTGCCGGGATTATGATTGCCCCTATTACTGATGCAACCTATGAGATGGGCTTTTTGATTGGAGTAAAAGGCTTTGTAGGAATGGTGATAGGAGGAATGCACAGTATTCCTGGAGCTGTAGCAGGGGCACTAATTGTTGGATTGTTGGAAGCCTTTTCAAGCGCCTATATATCGACCTTCTATAGTGATGCGATTACGTTTGCTGTTTTAATCCTGGTTTTATTCCTTAAACCTAATGGAATATTCGCCAGAGCTTCGGGAGAAAGAGTTTAATAGGGGGTGTATATAATGAAGTTGGAAAATGAATTACATGGCAGTAGGGCAAAGCCACTATTGTTTTTAACAGCACTGGTCTTAATCCTTCCTTTCGTTATTCAATCTCAGTATATTTTTACCATTTTAATTTTAATTGGGATTTATTCAGTTGTGGCGATTGGCTTATGTTTATTAATCGGTTACGCCGGGCAAATCTCGCTTGGCCATGCCGCATTCTTTGGAATTGGAGCCTACGCTTCTGGAGTTCTAACAACAACCTATCAAATATCTCCCTGGCTAGCCATTTTGATTGGGATGGTTTTTACGTTCATTCTTGCTTATGTCATAGGGATCCCCATTTTAAAACTGAAGGGGCATTTTCTTGCCTTAGCTACACTTGGAATTAACATTATTTTCTATATTTTAATTTTAGGTTTGAATGAATGGACGGGAGGAGCTGCTGGATTAGTTGGCATACCTACTCTTTCTATTTTTGGGATATCACTCATTGATAAGTTGTTTTTCTACTTTTTTGTTTGGGGGATTGCTATTCTCGTACTAATTTTATCCCTGAATATCGTGCGCTCACATGTAGGAAGAGTTTTAAGGAGTATTCATGATAGTGAAATTGCAACTGAAACGCTCGGCGTACAAGTTTCAAAATACAAAGTTGCCATTTTTGCCTTAAGTGCCGCCTTCGCCTCATTAGCTGGAAGTGTCTATGCTCATTACATTACCTTTGTAGCCCCGCCCACATTTTATATAACAAAATCAATCCTGTTTTTAATAATGGTTATGGTTGGAGGAGCAAGTTCCATTTGGGGAGCAGTCTTAGGAACAACCATTATCATGTTTTTAAATGAAGCCATTCGTTTTGTAGGCCATACGTATTTTGGGATCAGTGGGGAAGTGGAGATTGTTGTTTACGGATTTATCATTATATTAATGATGATGTTTTTGCCGAAGGGGCTAATGCCCTCAATAACAAAGCTTTTTCAAAAGGATAAAAATAAAAAGCATCTAGCTGCGAAGCTTCAAAAAGAGATGGTCTCTGAGAAAGGAGTTTAATATGCCCAATTTACTTGAAGTTAAAGGGTTAACAAAACAATTTGGTGGAGTTACTGCTGTCTCAGATGTTAGTTTTGAAGTTGGTGAAGGGGAAATTGTAGCTGTCATTGGCCCAAATGGTGCAGGGAAAACCACTCTATTTAATATGATTTCCTGTTTCCTTCCTCCAACGAAAGGAGAGGTAGTTTTTAAAGGTAAAAGACTAACAGGACAAAGAATATCTCAATTAGCTGAGCAGGGGATTTCGAGAACCTTTCAAAACCTTCAAATCTTCAAAAATATGACGGTTCTGGAAAATGTGATGATGGGAGCTCACGTTAAATTAAAGACAAATGTATTAAATTCTGCTTTTCGTTTACCTAGAATTAAAAAGGATGAAAATTTAGCCTATGACTTAGCTTTAAAAGCAATAAAGATGGTTGAGCTAGAAGAGTTAATGTTTGAGAAGGCGGGACAGCTGTCCTACGGCTTGCAAAAACAATTAGAATTCGCCAGGGCGATTGTGTATGAACCAGAATTTATTATGTTAGACGAACCGATGGCTGGATTAAATGATACAGAAACAAATCGGATGGCTGGATATATTCAAGACCTTAAGGCAAAAGGTCATTCCTTTCTGTTCGTAGAACACAAAATGGCAACAATTATGGAGCTTGCTGACCGAATTGTCGTTATTGACTTTGGCAAGAAAATTGCCGAGGGTACACCTGAAGAAATTCAAAAAAATGAACAGGTGATTGCTGCCTATTTAGGAGAGGAGGCGGTTGAATATGCTTAAAGTTCAAGACCTAACTACTCATATAGGGAAAATTGAGATTCTCCACGGAGTTAACGTACAAGTAAATAAAGGTGAAATTGTGGCAATTATCGGTGCAAATGGGGCTGGGAAAAGTACCTTACTAAATACCTTAGGAGGCCTCTACAGACCAACTTCTGGAACCGTCATGCTAGATGACAAGGTAATGAATAAATACCCTGCCCATAAAGTAGTGGGGAAGGGACTAAGCTTAGTTCCAGAAGGCAGGCAGATTTTTACGAATCTGACTGTAAAAGAAAACCTAATGTTGGGGATGTATTCCAAATATTATAAAGAAAAGAATCTTGCCCAGGATAATTTAACGAAAATACTGGATATGTTTCCAGGTTTAAAAAAACATTTGAATAATATTGGAGGAAACCTAAGCGGAGGCGAACAGCAAATGTTAGCTATTGGCCGAGGCTTAATGTCGAATCCGAAAATAATATTATTGGATGAACCCTCTATGGGTTTGGCACCGAAAATTGTCAATGAAATTTTAGATACACTAAAGGTAATTAAGAATGACCTAGGTACAATGATTATTTTGGTCGAACAAAATGTTAAAGCCGCTCTTAAAGTTGCAGATAGGGCTTATGTAATGGATCAAGGGAACATTATTTTACATGGTTCAAGCGAGGAAATAGCTGCCAACCCTCAGGTGATGTCAGCTTACCTTGGTTTGAAAGTTGAGGCTTGTTAGTCAAATGTAAAGTATGATTACTGTTCCATCTAAGGAGAATAATCAATGAGATCTATTAATCCAACTAACATTCGAATATAAGCTAAAAGCAGTTAGAGATGATGGAATCGTCCAGAAGAAAATAACCTTCTGGACTTTTTAATGTGGTGATTTGGTAATGGATAAATAATTTAAAAATTACGAAAATTATTATTATTAAAAATCATATTTTTGCATTACAATAATAATGATGGGAAAGAAAGGGGGATGTGAAGTGCCAGTTCATGAGAAAGATCGATTAATAAAAAAATTAGAGAATCACCTGCGATCAACAGCACGACACCTAATAAAATTTGATACGGAGGAAGAAGTGCTTCAATATTTGACTTCATCCTTCCACGCCGAGTTATATTGCGATTTTGTCGGTGTAATCCTTAGCAAGGATGGAAAATTTGTTCCGAAAGCTTGGAGCGAAAACTTAACATCCGTGTCAGATTCTTTTCCTATTTATATAAATCAGTGCTCCCCAAAGCTATTTTCTCAAAGCTTAACCTATGAAAATGCTGATCCACCGGATTTCTGTCAGCTTTCAAAAATTTTAAAAGAGGCGAATGTTAAAACTTGGTTTACAGTTCCGTTAAATGATGCGAACGAACAATTGGGATTTTGCATTGTTGGCTTTTTAAATTATATCCCGCTTTTAGATATGGAAAAACATTTTGAGGAATTTGGAAAAGACGTTGCTCTAGCAATGAGAATGGTAAGTCAAAAAAAATCTCAAATTAAAAAAATAGAGGGAATTGAATGGATAAGTAAGAATCTGTCCCTTAACGCCCCAATCGAAAAGCATATAGCCGAAGTAACATCTAGAGCTGGTAAAGGAACAAATGCAGATTTTGCCTGTATTTATTTATTTAACGAGAAAGATAACTGTTTCGTTTTTCAACAACCTTCCTATGGAAATATTGAACATCCTCAAAAAATCATAATTAAAGAAAACTATTTACTAAATTATTTTCCCTACTTAGAAAAAACTGGCGGTCGACAATTGACTATTCCTTTGGTGATTGACTTAAATACTATCGGGGTGCTCCACATAGAGAACGAAAAAGATGAAGTTTTTTCAGAAGATGATTTAAGAATGTTGGAACTGTTATCTAATCATGTAGTTACCATTATTGAAAATGCACGCTTATTTAATAATGAGAAAGAACATAAGAATCGTCTTCAATTTTTTCTGGAATATCAACAGGCACTCGTCAAGGAATCTGTTGAGGTTGACAATTTTGATGGAATTACTTCTATGCTTGCAAACCTGTTTCAAAATCCAATTTTCTTATTTGATCGTTTTATGAGAATGATTGCTTGTGATACCTTAGTTGAGAAAATCGGAAAGGAAGCTCAGGAACGTATTTCTTCATTTGCCATCACAGAAAAAAATCATGTTACTAACCGGGACTATTTTACAATAGACGATCCAAACAGTTTAGAGGTATACACATTTTGGATGATAAAAGGTGAAGGGAATGCAGTTGGTTATTTAGCTCTTCGAAAGCCTATAGAGGATTTAGATGAATTTGATCGCTTAACCATCGAGTTAGCTAGGAATGTTTGCTCAATCCAATTTATCAAGCAAAAGCTTGTTTTTGATGCAAAAGAACAGGCGAAAGATAGTTTTATCAATAAACTGTTAACAGAAAAAATTGAAGATAATAATACAATTATTCAATATGCTAATCTCTTTCAATGGAATCTCTTTCAAAGTCATCAACTTGCTGTTTTTTCCATGATACTTGATGAATCGGAATTAAAAGGCATCAATCTTTTTGACCAGGAGAAGAAAAAAGACCTTATATGGGATTATATTAAGTCCAATCTTAAGAAGGATAATCCTTCGATTTTAGCTTCCTACCATGATAAGAAGTATATACTAATAGTCCCAGAGAATAGCGAAGGAAGCCTTTCGAAGAAGTTTTGGCTGACACTTTTCAATAAGATTAGTAGTTGGGCTAAAGAAACCTCTATTAAAAGCAAACTATTAATGGGGGTAGGAGGAAAAACGACTACAATCAATGACTATTTCGTAAGCTATCAACAAGCCATTCAGGCACTAAACATAGTTAGTAGCCGATTAAATCATATCGGTTTTTCATTATTTGATGAGCTTGGTTCTTATGCTATTTTACATCATTTGAATCATTCTATTGCTGTTGACCTTTTTGTAAAAAAACAACTAGGTCCCCTGTTGAGCTATTCTGAAGGAAAAAATACGGATCTGGTTAATACACTACATACATTTCTTCAAAATAATGGCAATGTAAAAAGTACTGCAGAAGAGCTCTATATTCACAGAAGTTCGTTACTCTACCGTTTGGAGAAAATTGAATCTTTATTGGAGGTCCAATTAAGTGACGCTGAGGTTCGATTTAATTTAATGATGGCACTTAAGCTTTATGATATGTATGGAAATGAGATAGAGAAAAATACGATCATGCATCCATAGTAAAGAGTAAAACATGAAGACTGCACCTTCGATAGGAAATCAATTTAACAATCGAGGATGCAGTTTCATTTTTTATTACCCGTCAATAACATGATTTTAAATTGAAGCGGGAAGGCTGATGGTAATAATTATCGACAAATGCTTATTCAAGTAAACTTTTAATCCCTTGATAATGTGTTTCCTTTGGTGGCCAAGCACATAAATCAAACGGATAGTCTGAACCTGGAACCACTCGATTTACACCCACCGTTTTGATGAGATACTCCAAGCTTTCTGGGTTCCAAAGAACATTATCAAACCAGAATCGCTTCAAGTATTGTGATGGTGGTGCTTGTAAATTGGTAGACACTGCCGTCCATTTTTCAAAGCCTTTATCAAGTCGCCCTATTTGATATGGAAGAAAACCACCACCATGTGCAAGTAGAACTTTCATATTTGGATATTGATCCAACATACCACTTAACAGTAGATCCGTCGCACAAACAGTTGTTTCCCAAGGGACACCGATTAAATTAGGCATCATTTTACTCTTTAATCGTGGGTCCTCACTTAATAAGGGATGGATAAAAAGAATGGCTTTAAGGCGGTTAGCCTCTTCAAAAAATGGAGTGAAAAACGGATCCGAAAGTAAATGACCTGGTAAGCCTGGACCAATAATGGCTCCTTGGAGGCCATTATGCATTGCCTCATTTAAGATTTGTGCAGCACAATCAGGTTTCGTTAATGGGACTGTTGCTAAACCTGATAATTTGTTTGGATGAGTTTTTACCAGTTTAGATAATGATTGATTGTAGAGTTTAGAGACTTCCATTGATATTTCAATGGGAAAATCGTACATGAATAGCTGAGGTACTGGAGATATCATCGAATGGTTTACACCAGCTTTTTCTTGTTCGTGTAAAAATAAATCTAAGTGATAGAATACTTCTTTTAACTCAAATCCCCATTTTCCATTAACTAATAAGAAGTCTTCTGAACTATTTTCCTTTTTTATCCATTTTGCATTCACTGCTTGCATATTGTCTTTTAACCAAAAAATGACTTCTTCTGGGATGAAGTGGGTATGAAAGTCATACATAAAATCACGCTCCTAAATTATGATATTATCGTTTTCTGTAACCCATTCTGCTAGAGATTTCCATCGCTCCATGAATAACCTTTTTGATTAGTTCATGTAGTTTAGTAGACTGTATCCGTTGTTTCGGACCAACAATGGCTAATGCGGCGATCACTTTACCTCGATAGTCATAGATTGGAGCTGCGATTGAGTTCACACCTTCACTAAATTCTTCGATGCTTACTGCGTAACCGCTTTCTTTAATTTGGGTTAGATGCTGATGAAAAATTTCTGGATCGACAATTGTTTTTGATGTTATTTTTTTTAGTCCTTTTGATATCACTCTTTCGACTATTTCATTTTCCCCGTGGGCAAGTAGGACTTTTCCGGAACTCGTGCAATACGGGGGATTTCGTCGCCCAATATTGGTTAAAACCTTAGAAGGATGACTGCATTCAATTTTTTGTAAGTAAATAACTTCATCATGATCAAGGATAGAAATATGAGCGGTTTCACCAGTTGTTTGGACTAATTTGGTTAACACGGGCTGGGACTCTTGGTAGATGTCAAATTGCGTATTAACGACTCCGCTCAATGTCAAAATGGTAAGACCCAAACGGTAGTTTTTCGTTTCTGGATTTTTCATAACAAATCCTTCACTTGCAAGTGTAGCAAGGGTTCTACTAACTGTACTTTTATTGATTCCAAGTTTCGTTGCAATTTCACCAACTTTCTTCTCAGGTTCATCGACTGAAAAGCATTGCATGATTCTCAAAGCATTCTTTACGGAAGATAAATAGGAATCCTCGTTTTGATTTTCCAAACAAAATCCTCCTTGATCTTGATAAGAAACTAATCGTCTATATGTGGAGAATATATCAAATTAGTTTTCTTTTGGAAAGAAATAAATTCTGAAAATTATAAAAACTATTAAATTTACTTTTATTAAAAATTTTTTTGAAAATAATTCCCTTTGTTTCACATAGAGCAACAACAAGATTGTCGTCTTTATTTGTAAACGGTAACATTGGTATTAAGAAAATACTAAAAATTCAGAATTATAGGAGGTTTTAATATGTACGTAGAAACAAAGGTGAAATCAATCAATTGTTTACACTTCATTAATGGACAATTCGTAGAGTCTACGAATCAGAAAACGTTTTTAAATATTAATCCAGCAACAGAGGAGGTCCTTGGAACAGTAGCGGAGGGCGGAAAAGCTGAGGTGGATTTTGCAGTACGTTCCGCACGAAGAGCTTTAAACGGTCCGTGGAAAAGAATGACATTAAATGAACGTTCAAAAATCCTTCGTAGAATTGGTGACCTAATTTTAGAACGACAAGAAGAGCTGGCTCACTTAGAATCGCTTGACACTGGAAAACCTTTTTCACTTGCAAATAAGATTGATATCCCACGTGCCGCTTATAATTTCCACTTTTTTGCCGACTATATTACTTCAGTTGGGAATGATTCCTATCAACAAGATGATCAAGCCATTCATTACGCATACCGACGTCCGGTTGGGGTGGTCGGTATCATAAAACCATGGAATTTACCTTTACTGCTCCTTACATGGAAACTAGCACCTTGTCTAGGTATGGGAAATACAGCTGTTATTAAGCCAGCGGAGTGGACTCCAATGACAGCAACGGTTTTAATGGAAATTTGCAAAGAGGCTGGAGTACCGGACGGTGTTGTCAATCTTGTTCACGGTTTCGGGGCAAACTCTGCGGGTGGTGCCATATCAGAACATCCAGATATTGATGCGATATCCTTTATTGGTGAGCCAGGTACTGGCTCAGCCATCATGAAAGCTGCCTCTGATTCTTTGAAAAAACTATCCTATGAACTTGGCGGCAAGAATCCTAATATCATCTTTGCCGATTCTAATCTGGATGAAGTAATCGAAACTACCATAAAATCAAGCTTCATTAATCAAGGGGAAGTTTGTCTATGTGGATCAAGAATTTATGTGGAGCGTCCAATCTATCAAGAGTTTTTAGAAAAATTCACTGAAAAGGTGAAGGAGTTAAAAGTGGGTCTGCCAGGAGAAAAAGATACGGATGTTGGCGCCTTAGTAAGTCAAGAACACTATGAACGTGTCATGAGCTATGTTGAAATTGCTCGGAACGAAGGATCAATCCTAACGGGGGAAAACGACCTGAAGGAATGGAAAAGGGTTACTTCCTTGAACCCACTATTATTACCGAGCTTGATCGAAATTCGCGATGTGTTCGTGAAGAAATTTTTGGACCAGTTGTTACGGTGATGCCATTTGATATGGAAGAAGAGGTCATAATGCAAGCTAACGATACGCATTATGGGCTTAGTGCAACGATTTGGACAAATGATCTCAGAAGAGCTCACCGTGTTGCACATCAAATTGAAGCAGGAATTATTTGGGTCAACACATGGTTCCTCCGCGATTTGAGGACCCCATTTGGTGGGATGAAAAATAGCGGAATCGGGAGAACAGGCGGTATGCACAGTCTTGATTTCTACTCGGAACTTTCAAACATTACAATCAAATTGTAGGAAGGATGGAGAAGATTGACGATTTTAACAAACAAAATTAATGAGTTTGCTAATCTTTTAGAAGAAGCAGAAAAGACGGGAGTCGGAATTCTTCCACTAACCTTAATTGATAAAAACTTAACGGTTAACGAAGCTTATCAAATCCAACTGAATAATATCGAAAAAAAGATGGCAAAGGGTCAAAAGATTATAGGCAAAAAGATTGGACTCACCTCAAAAGCGATGCAAAAGCTTCTTGGTGTTGATGAACCGGACTATGGCCACCTTCTTGACAGTATGGTGATCGAAAATGGGGGGAAGTTCCTCTAAATCAAGTGCTTCAGCCAAAAGTGGAAGCTGAAATTGCCTTTATTTTAAAAAAGGATTTAAAGGGCCCGAATACGACCACATTGGATGTGTTAAAGGCTACGGATTATATTGTCCCAGCATTGGAGATTGTCGATAGTAGGGTTCAAGATTGGAAGATTAAACTTCCAGATACAATAGCCGATAATGCTTCGTCCGGGTTCTATGTATTAGGTGGAAAGCGAACAAAGATTGAGGATGTGAACTTAGAATTACTTGGCATGGTTTTTGAAAAAAATGGCGAGATAGTCAATACAGGTGTGGGGTCAGCCGCTCTAGGAAACCCGGCGACTTGTGTAGCATGGCTGGCCAATCGTTTGGCGGATTTTGACATTACTTTAAAAGCTGGGGAAGTGATCCTATCAGGAGCTCTTTCAGCGGCTGTAGAAGCAAAGGCAGGAGAAACATTTACTGCACGATTTGCTCACATTGGATCAGTCAAGGTTCATTTTTAATGAGGGGTGGAGTCATGAGAAAGGTAAAAGTGGCGATTCTAGGATCTGGAAATATTGGAACCGATCTGATGATAAAACTGGGTAAGTCTAACATTCTTGAATTGACAACAGTGATTGGCATCGACACAGATTCAGATGGACTAAAAAAAGCAAGGGAATTTGGATGCGAAACGATTGATACGGGAATAAAGGGATTTCTAGAAAGGCCGGAGCTTGCTGATATTATTTTTGATGCATCATCGGCAAAAGCACATATTCGACATGCAAAACTGCTTCGGGAAGCAGGAAAACAGGTGCTAGACCTGACACCAGCAGCTGTAGGTCCCTTGGTTGTACCATCAGTTAACTTAAATGCTCACCTCGAGGCTAATAATATTAATCTTATAACATGCGGTGGTCAGGCTACGATTCCAATCGTTCATGCAATTAATCGAATTCATCCTGTGGAATATGCCGAAATCGTAGCAACCATTTCAAGTAAAAGTGCCGGGCCAGGAACGCGTGCAAATATAGATGAATTTACAGAAACAACTGCTAGAGGAATCGAAAAAATTGGAGGGGCAAAAAAAGGCAAAGCAATCATTATATTAAATCCTGCCGAGCCTCCCATTATGATGAGAGACACAGTTCATGTTTTAATCAGTGGGTCTGAGATAAATCAAGAAAGAGTAACGTCATCCATTAGGGAGATCGAAAAAGAAGTCCAGTCATACGTACCAGGATACAGATTAAGGCAAGATCCGATTTTTGATGGACAAAGGGTTACCATATTTATAGAAGTAGAAGGGGCAGGGGATTATTTGCCACAATACTCAGGGAATCTGGATATTATGACTGCAGCTTCCGTTAAAGTGGCGGAAGAATGGGCAAAGCATCGAATTTCGCAGACTGTCCTATCAGGAAAGGAGGACTAAGTTTGATGAACAAAAATAAAGAAATTTTCATAACTGAGGTTGCTCTAAGAGACGGAAGCCATGCTATCCGCCACCAATTTACCGTTGAACAAATTTTGAGAGCAACCAAAGGTTTAGATGAAGCGAATGTACCTTATATAGAAGTTTCACATGGTGATGGATTAGGGGGTTCGTCTTTACAATATGGATTATCGCGAACAAATGAAATGGAATTGATCGAAGCAGCCGCCTCTTCGGTAAAAAAAGCAAAAATTGCGGTTTTACTATTACCTGGGATTGGGACAAAATCTGAATTAAAGCAAGCAGCGAAATTAGGAGCCAAAATGGCAAGGGTTGCGACACATGTAACGGAAGCAGATGTATCCTCGCAGCATATTTCTTTAGCAAAAGAATTGGGACTTGAAACGGTAGGGTTCTTAATGATGGCGCACATGGCCCCGTTAGCTAAACTTGTAGAACAGGCAAAGCTGATGGAAAGCTATGGTGCGGATATTGTTTACGTGGTTGATTCTGCCAGAGCTCTTCTACCCCACCAAGTAACAGAACGTATTCGGGCACTCAAACAAAGTTTATCGATAGAAATTGGTTTTCACGGTCATAACAATCTGTCATTGGCGATGGCCAATACGCTAGCAGCAATCGAAGAAGGTGCAACGCGGATCGATGGAAGCATCCGATGCCTTGGTGCTGGAGCAGGAAATACCCAAACAGAAGTACTTGTTGCTGTATGTGAAAAATTCGGAATTAAAACAGGGATTGATCTTTTCAAAATGATGGATCTTGCCGAAGACATCATTGCTCCTATTTTAGAAAAGCCACAAGAAATCACAAAGGACAGCCTCGTTCTAGGATATGCTGGTGTTTACTCCAGCTTTTTATTACATGCGCAATCCGCAGCGAAAAGGTTCGGAATTGATTCAAGGGATATATTAGTTGAGCTTGGCAAAAGAAATGTGGTTGGTGGTCAAGAAGATATGATTGTTGATGTTGCGGCTGAAATTGCCAAACGTACCACAACCGCAAGGGTTTAGGGGAGGGGACAACATGACAGTTAAATATAAGGAATTGGCGGATTATTTAGTTAAAGCAGAAATGGAACAGCGAGAAATTGAGAGGATAACAGCTCACCTTAGTTCCGGAACTAACTGTAGATGAAGCGTATAACATTCAGAAGGAACTTGTGAAAATGAAGCTGCAGGAAGGAAAAAGAATGATCGGGCCCAAAATGGGACTGACCAGCAAAGCGAAAATGGTCCAAATGAATGTAAATGAACCGATTTATGGTTATGTATTTGACTATATGGTCATTGAAAATGGTGGACAACTACATTTAAAGGATCAAATTCATCCAAAGGTGGAGGCAGAGATTGCTTTTGTCATCGGGGAAGATATTGAGGGACCTGAGGTTTCTATTGCGGATGTGCTGAGGAAAACAGAATATGTTGTTCCGGCACTTGAAATTATCGATAGCCGCTACGAGAACTTCAATTTCACTCTTCCAGGACGTTATTGCAGATAATGCATCTACCTCTAGAGTGGTTTTTGGTACCTCTTTAAAAAAAACTGAACAATTTGAACTCGACCTCCTTGGAGTGACGCTTGCTATTAATGGAGAAATTAAGGAGCTAGGTGCAGGTGCGGCTGTTTTGGGTCATCCAGCTGCAGCAATCGCCATGCTGGCAAGGATGCTTTGTCGAAAAGGTGAGAAAGTGCGAAAAGGTGATGTCATCTTGTCAGGTGCTATTACAAGCGCCATTATGTTAAAAATCGGTGATGTGGTAACGGGAAAGTTTGATGGACTTGGAGATGTGTCCTTTGCAGTAGCGAATTAACTTCATCTGGTTTCAGTCAAGAGTTAGAATGGGAGGGGGTTTCTCGTGCCGATCATAAATGTTCAAATATTGGAAGGTAGACCAAAGGAAAAAATTGCAGAAATGATTCAAAATATTACCGATACAGTAGCTGAAACTTTAGATGCTCCGAAGGAAAGCATTCGAGTTCTAGTAACGGAATTACCAAATACTCATTGGGGTGTAGCGGGAGTACCTATGTCTGAAAAAAATAGAAAATTAGTTTAGGAGGATACTTAAATGACAATTGAATTAAGTATGCTAGTACCGCATGTCCCAAGTATTTGCCATGAATCTCAGGTACCCAACTTTCAAAAGGACATGGTTTCAGCTATGAAGGAAGTCGCAAAGGAAATAAAAAAAATTTCACCAGATGTTATCGTCCTCGTTTCGTGTCATTGGCCATCAACTTTTTTTCATTATGTAGATTGTACTCCAGTTCATCAAGGAATTCTTACTGCTTTTGAAGCACCAGATTTAATTCGAGATGTTCCATATAAATATTCCAGGAGATTCAGACCTTGCCTATGAAATGGTGAGAGGCCGGGAAGAAGCCGGAATAGAGGTTCAAGGGGTTGATGATCCGTACTATTTGTGGGATTACGGAACCGTTGTCCCTTTACGTTACCTTGTTCCAGAGGAAGATATTCCGGTCATTAATTTGTCTGTAACGCTAGCTGCTAGTCTAGAAGAAACATTTAAGTGGGGGCAAGCGATTGGGAAAGTTCTCCGTCAAAGTGAGAAAAAAGTAGTCTTTGTATCGAGTGGTGCTCTGTCCCATAACTTAGTTAGAGGGAGACACAATAAACCTACCGTGGTAGAGCACGCACTTGACAAACAATTTATTCAATTCATAATGAATAAGGATTATAAAGCCGCCTACGCAATGCTTCCTGAGTATGCTCGTATGGCAAAGGTTGAATCAGGAGGAAGGCATTTAGCAATGCTGATTAGTATGCTTGATGAAAGTAGCCAGCCAGTCTATTTGGCGGATGGGCAATCCTCTGGAAGCTGGAATGCTCTTATTACTTTTAAAATTAAACAGATAGTTGGACCAACTAGCAAGGAAAAAGAAGCTGTTAAATAATTAGGAAATCCAGAAGAGCCGTTCTTCTGGATTTCTGGTTGTATTCGGAAGGTGAAACTTTGGTTCTTTCCCGATATAATATTTAGAATATCGTACATATTTCTTACCGTAATTTTGACGAAAAATGTGAATAGTTTTCCTTCATTTTGTAGGTACAACTGGATATGAGATATTCAGTATAATTAATTTACAGAATATTAATAAAAGTCAATCAATAAGGAGATGCTGATATGTCAATTCAGACAATTGGAGTAGTTGGAGCGGGATCGATGGGATCGGGGATTGCAAATCTTGCAGCGATGAATGGCTTCAACGTTATTTTAAGAGATATAGAGGAGCGATTTTTAGAAAGCGCTTTAAATCGGATCAGTAAATTTATGGATAAAAGTGTTGCAAGAGGCAAAATGACAGAGGAACAGAAGCAGGAAGCCTTAAATCGTATTCAAACAACAACGAGCATAGAAGATTTTAAAGATGTCGATGTTGTTATAGAAGCAGTGCTTGAAGATCTAAACCTAAAGAAAGAGGTATTTTCGTCTCTTGATCATATTGTCCGAGAAGGTGTAATTCTCGCAACCAATACTTCCTCTATGTCCATCACAGAAATTGCGTCAGCGACGAAACGCCCAGGAGCTTGTGGCCGGGATGCACTTCTTTAACCCAGCCCAAATTATGAAGCTAGTGGAAGTCGTTCGAGGCTTAAAGACAAGCGATGAAACTGTACAACAATTGAAAGCGTTATCTAAGGAGTTATCTAAAGAACCAGTAGAAGTGAAAAAAGATTCACCAGGCTTTATTGTAAACAGAATTATGCTACCCCAATTTATTGAAGCAATTCGATTGGTACAAGAGGGAGTAGCTACCTATGAAGATATTGATAAAGCAGTAAAGCTTGGTTTGAATTATCCAATGGGACCATTTGAACTTCAAGACTTTGCAGGCGTCGATATTGGCTACCACGTGATGGAATATTTTAAAGAAGAATTTAGCGAAAACTATTATGCTCCTCCACAGTTATTAAAGCAATTGGTTAAAGCGGGAAGACATGGCAAGAAAACAGGCGCAGGATTCTACGACTACGAATAATAGGGGGATAAGACAATGAGTTATGAATATTTAATTTGCGAAATTTATGATAAGGTTGCGGTTGTGACCATCAATCGTCCACCAGTCAATCCATTAAACACAAAGGTATTTAATGAACTATCGAATTTGTTTGGTGAGCTTGAGGCCGATAATCAGGTGCGTGCAATTGTCCTAACTGGAAGAGGAGAAAAAGCTTTTGTAGCTGGCGCCGATATTAACGAAATGGCTAATCTTGATCTAGTAGGTATCAATAAAATGAACAAAATTTCAAGAGAGCTATTTTCAAAAATTGAAAATTTGGATAAGCCTGTGATTGCTGCCTTAAACGGACTTGCACTAGGTGGGGGCCTTGAACTTGCGTTAGCATGTGATTTGCGAATTAGTTCAGAAAAGGCGAAGTTTGCTTTTCCAGAGGTTGGATTAGGCATCATTCCTGGCGGAGGCGGAACTCAACGCTTACAAAAAATTGTGGGTCAAGGAGTTGCCAAAGAGCTTCTATATTTTGGTGAAATGTTCGATGCAAATCGTGCTTTAGAACTAAACATTGTAAATAAAGTTGTTCCAGTAGAAGAGGTGTTACCAGTTGCAAAGGAGTGGGCACGCAAATTAGCACAAAAACCTCCAGTTGCTCTGCAAATGGTAAAGCTTGCTGTGAACACCGGTGGGAACACTGATCTTGAGTCAGGCTTAATTATTGAAAGTACTTGTTTTGGAAATGCATTCTCAACTGAAGATCGGAAAGAGGGGCTTACGGCCTTTGTTGAAAAAAGAAAACCAGTCTATGTTGGTAAATAAAGAGAAGGGTTTCGATTGTACAAGTAAAAAGTACAAATGAAGTATCCGGATCATGACCCGGATACTTCATTTTTCATCAATTCTGTCTTAGAAAATGAGTGGGGAGTTGAATGTTTTGAACCATCATAACCCAAATCTATTATCGGTTTATGGATTGCTGGAAATGGCCGATAAAGCATTTAGCAACAAGGAAGCAATATATGATTTAAAAAGGAGAATAGCGTTTTCTGAAATAAAAAGGGACGCAGATAAGCTCGCAGCAGCTTTAGCGAAAAGAGGAATTAATAAAGGCGACCGAGTTGCAATTGCCCTTCCCAATTGGTACGAAACAATCGTTGTATTTTTTGCTGTTGCCAAAATAGGGGCAACACTTGTCCCATTTAATCCAATGTATAAAGCATATGAGGTTCACTTTATCCTTAAAAATTCTGAGCCAAAGGCTGTGTTTGTCACAGAGGAATTTCGAAAAAATAACCACTTAAAGGAACTACTTTTTGATGTTCCTATTGTCATTTCTGTTCGATTTGAAGGAAATGATTTTATCCCTTATCAGCAGCTCGTGGCTAAGAGTCAAACAGAACTAGAACAAACGAGTATTGATGCACAAAATGATGTGTTTTGTATTTTATATACTTCTGGGACAACGGGTGTTCCGAAAGGCGTCATGATTACTCATGAAGCAATTGTAAAGTCGGCATTAACCTTGGCAACAGAACTGAAATATACAGAAAATGATGTTTTAATCCTACCATCGCCACTATTCCACATTTTTGGAATGGCCGTTAATTTGTTTTGTGCGGTGTCTTTTGGTTCTCGAATTGTTTTATTAGAACGGTTTCAGCCTCAGGAAGTCTTTAGTCTTATTGAACAAGAACAGGTTTCGATCCTAAATGGTGTTCCAACGATGTTTATTAAACTATTAGAAACAGAGAATTTTGATGATTTTAATTTAACTTCGTTACGTACTGGAATCGTTGGCGCATCGCCAATTCCTGCATCAAAGGTTAAAGAAATAAGAGACAGATTGGGGATTAATCTCTGCCAATCCTTTGGTATTACAGAAACGGTAACTGTTACCATGACACCATATGAAGATGAAGAACGAAATATTACAGAAACACTCGGTAGACCAATTCCTGGAGTGGAACTAAAAATTGTCGATGAGAACCGGATAACCCTCCCAGCAGGAGAAACAGGGGAAATTGCAATCAAAGGCTTCGGGACGATGAAGGGATATTATCAATTGCCGGATCAAACAGCAGCGGTCCTAGACAATGACGGATGGTTTTATAGTGGCGACTTAGGCGTTTTAAATGAGAAAGGCTATTTAACATTTGTCGGCCGGAAGAAGGAAATGATTATCCGTGGCGGATTTAATATTTATCCGGGAGAAATAGAGGCGGTACTGGCAAAGCATCCAAAAGTGGTTGAATCAGCAGTCATTGGACTTCCTGATCAAACATTAGGGGAAATTGTCTGTGCCATTATTAAATTGAAAAGTGGAAACGTTTGCACGGAAGAAGAGATTATTTCTTATTTAAAAGAACACATTGCGATCTTTAAAGTTCCGCAAATGGTGATTTTTACTGATGCATTTCCTGTAACTGCAAGTGGTAAGATTCAAAAATTAAAACTTCGTGAAGAAATTGGTGCAAATATTAGTCGTACTATTTAATCATGAAAAGAGGGGTTTAGTATGTTAAATGAATTTAAGTTTGATGTACGTTGGGGAGACACAGATGCAGCTGGTATCGTTTTTTACCCAAATTTTTATAAATGGATGGATGATTCATCCCATGCTTATTTATCTGCAATAGGTTATCCTTCTTCCAAGCTATTTGCTGAACTTCAAATTGGTGTACCTTTATTAGAGGCACATTGTGTTTTCAAAATGCCATTATTGTTTGAAGATAACGTAACCGTACAAAGCTCAGTTATTGAGCTACATAATAAAGTTTTTAAAATTAAGCATGTTTTTGTTAGAAAGGATCAAATTGTTGCAGAAGGTTACGAAATGCGTGCATGGACTTCCTTTGCAGGAGAAAGGCCAAAAGCGCAACCAATCCCTGAATATATTCGCGAAAAGATGGCTCCAATAATTGAAACTGTGGAGGGGTAAGGCATGATAAAACAAGAAAAGAAAAATTTTTTATATAGTGAAATTTTGCCTGAGGATATTTTTACCCCTGAGGATTTTGAAGATGAACATATCATGTTGGCGGAAATGACCAATAAGTTCGTTATGAACGAAGTGTACCCAAAACTAGAAAGAATAGAGAATCAGGAATTCTCTGAAACAATTAATTTAATAAAAAAGGCAGGAGAGCTTGGCCTAATCAGTGCAGATATCCCCTCTGAGGATGGCGGATTGGAGTTAGGTAAAGTCAGTGCGACCATAATTTCTGAAAAAATGGCTGCAGGACGATCGTTTTCAATTACATTCGGAGGTCAAACCGGGATCGGTGCCCTTCCAATTGCTTATTTTGGAACAAAAAAACAAAAAGAGCAGTACCTTCCTGACATTTTAAATGGTAAAACAATTGCTGCTTACGCTTTAACGGAACCGTCTTCCAGGTACAGATGCGTTAAGTGCAAGAACGACAGCCGTTTTATCCCAATGTGGTCAGTACTATATTTTAAACGGAGAAAAACAATGGATAACAAATTCTGCCTTTGCTGATGTATTTATCGTCTATGCAAAAGTAGATGGACAAAAATTTACTGCTTTCATCGTTGAAAAAAGCTATTCAGGTGTTTCAACCAGTATAGAAGAGAAAAAATGGGACTAAAAGGTTCATCAACTCGTTCCCTTATCCTAGAAAATGTTCATGTCCCAATTGAAAATATAATTGGTGAGATTGGTCGGGGCCATGTTATTGCCTTTAACGTGCTGAACATCGGTCGGCATAAAATTGCCTCGACCTCCCTGGGTACAGCTAAACGGGCAATTGAACTAGCTGTGAAATATGCAAAGGAACGTAAGCAATTTGACCAATCCTTATCCGAGTTTAATTTAATCAAAAATAAACTAGCAGACATGATGATTAAAACCTACGTAAATGAGAGTGCAGTTTATCGTACCGCAGGCGCAATGCAAGCTGGTTTTGAGGAAATGAAACTAACTCGAGCAGATTATGGATCAACGATCGGGCGATTTGCAGTAGAATGTTCTATTAATAAAGTGATGTCGACAGAAATACTCGATTTCGTTGTAGATGAGGCTTTGCAAATTCACGGTGGCTATGGGTACATGTCTGAATATGAAATCGAAACGCTTTATCGGGATTCTAGAATTAATCGTATTTTTGAAGGAACAAACGAGATTAATAGAATTCTTATTGCTAGTTCAGTACTAAAATATTTTGAAGAGCTAGAAGAGAAAAATGAGAGGCAAGAGGGGTTACTTGTACGTGAAAAACAAGTATTACAGCTTATGAAAAAACTATTTATCGCAACTGTTAAAACGATAAAGGAGAAAGACTTGACTAATTTTAATATTGAGCAGGAAATCGCGGCATTTTTAGCAGATTTGGTGATTTCGATTTATGGTGTAGAAAGTGCAATCGTTAGAGCAGAGAAAGCAGTGCTTGAAACTGGTGAAGTGGAAAATAAACTGAAACTTGATTGTACGAAGGTGTTCACTCATGAAACATCTCAACAAATTGGGATTCGAGCCTTGAACATCATTAATTATCTTGAGGATCAGGATTTATTCTCTCGAACTGCTAGCCGAATGATTATGAGCAGCTATGAAACTATCATCGAAGTTAAGCGAAGAATTGCTAATTATGTCATTCAAGCCGAACGTTATAAGTGTTAAAGCTTATCCTAATACACAATAGGAGTGATAGTAATGGAGAAACCTTCTGTCCCAACTCAGGATGATTTGGATCAGTATTATGAAGGGATGAAAAAAAATCACCTTGGACCACTTTGGTATGACCTTGGACATATGGTAACAAAAGAGCCTGTTCATCATGTTGAACCTTATTTGTGGAAATGGAAAACGTTACGTGAATATGTATTGAAAGCCGGCGATCTACTAGAACCTGGGAAGGATGCAGAACGCCGTGTTGTGTATTTGCAAAACCCCAGTTTATTAAAGTATGGCCTAATTGGATATGGAACTCATACCCTTTATGCTGGAATTCAGCTATTGCTTCCAGGGGAAAGTGCTCCCTCCCATCATCATTCACAGTCGGCGATCCGTTTTATTATTGAAGGAAGTGGGGCTTATACAGCCGTAAATGGTGAAAAAACCTACATGGAGCGCGGAGATATGGTTTTAACTCCTGCATGGACATGGCATGAACATAAACATGAAGGGACAGAACCGGTATTTTGGCTGGATGGTCTTGACGTAGGGTTAGTTCGAACCCTAGCTGCGTCCTTTTTTGAACCTTATGAAGAAGGATCCTATCCATTAGAATCTCCTGATAATTATTCTACCAAGCAGTTCTCATTGGGTGCATTTAAGAAATTAAATGAAAACAAAACACCAGGATACCCATCCCCTATCTATGGATATAAATTTGATCGGGTAAAGTATCTATTGAGTCAAATGAATGAAGCAGATTACGATCCATTTGATGGATACGCGATTGAATATATTAATCCGACAACGGGAGGTTCTGCTGATTCCAGAATCGGTACGATGATGCAAAAATTAACATCAGGACAACAAACAAAGGCACATCGTCATGTACACAGCGCTATCTTTCATGTCTTAAAAGGAAAAGGCTATACGATTATTGATGGTCAAAAGTTTGAATGGGAGAAAGGGGATTTCTTTATTTTGCCGCCATGGAGCTATCATGAACACGTTAATACAGGCGATAGTGATGTCTATCTTTTCTCATTTAACGATAAACCGGTTATGGAAAAATTAGAACTTGAATTTAGTGAAAATTATAAAGCCAACGATGGTCATCAAACAATCGAGAAAGTGTTTGTCCCTGAAGGAGACGTTGAATAAATAGGAGGAAACAGAATGAAAATAGCAATCTTTAATGATAATCTCCTCGGTGTAGTGAAAGGTGAAGCGGTAGTTGATATTTCAAATGTAGTAGGGTGGAAACCAGAAAATACCCCTGAATCTTTTCTTAATCTGGTTGAAAATTTTGACCAGTTAAAGGGAAAGATTGAGCTAGAATTAGATGCATGCCAAGCTTTCGCAATAGGTGAAGTACAGTTTAAGTCCCAGGTTCCGACAACAGGGAAAATTTGGGCTGCTCCTGTAAACTATCGAAACCACCAAATCGAAATGAACAAATTGTTCAATAATGCTCCTCGAACTATTGAAGAACTTGGGCTGTTTTTAAAATCTCCTGAATCCTTATCTGGTCCTTCTGATCCCGTTTTATTACCTTTTAAAGACCGTAGAACCGACCATGAGGCTGAACTGGGCTATGTTGTTGGGAAGAAAGCTAAGAATGTTCAAGCATCAGAAGTTAAGAATTATATTTTTGGTTATTTTGCACTAATTGACATTTCGGTGAGAGGTAATGAAGAAAGAACGTGGCGAAAATCCTTTGATACATTTACCCCTATCGGCCCATGGATTGTGACAGCAGATGAAATTGAAAATCCAAATGACTTGGCGATGAAGCTATGGGTAAATGATGAACTCCGACAGGATGGAAGTACAAAGCATTTAATTTATGATTGCTTCAAATGCTTTGAACTAGCAAATCATAATATGACCCTTAATCCTGGCGACATTATTGCTACTGGAACACCTGAGGGTGTAGGTCCAATTGAAGCTGGGGACCGCATCCGGATTGAAATTGAAAAGGTTGGAGAATTTACAGTAGATGTACAATATGCTGGCGTGACAGAGTATAGTTCTGCTAGTAAATAGATGATTGATAGAATGGGCCGTTCATTATTGAACGGCTTTATTGTTGTTTTTTCTCGTTTTCTCGAGTTGAAAAATAGAGTGTCGGGGTTGTATATGTTTAGAATAATTATAATCTACGGATAGAGCCCTGAGATCTTCTGATAGAACCCTGAAATCTACGGATATAAATTTCTGAATTTTATAAAAATAAAAACAAAGTGTCCCACATAGAAGAACAATCACATTCTTACAACAGATGATCTTTTCTATAATCTAATTAACAAATTAAACACAATAGTTAATTGTTAAAGGGGAGCTGGAGAATTATGGGAAAAACAAACAAAACAGATGTTATCGTTGTGGGAGCAGGGCCAGTTGGATTAGTAGCAGGTCTCGCATTAAAACAAAAGGGAATAAATTCCGTAGTAATTGAAGCAGATCCACATGGCCGTCCACGTCCAGGCAGTAGAGCAATATATATCCACAACGCAACATTAGCACACCTAGAGGAAGTTTCAAAAGGTCTAGGATTTACTCTTGCGGCAAATGGCATTATTTGGCCAATCAATCGTACGCTGTACAAAGGAAAGGAAGTTTATGTTCGGAATTATGGATTTACGAATAATCAAGATCCTAACAAATTACCTCATTTTACATCACTTCATCAAGATGAAATTGAAAGACATATGTACGAAGCTTGTCTAGCAGCAGGTGTGGAGATTGTTTGGGATTCACCAGTAAAGGAACTTGAAATAACAGATCATGGAGCTGTCATAACGACTGCATCAGGAGAAACCTGGGAAGCTCAATATGTCATTGGTAGCGATGGTGCCCGATCAGTGATAAGAGAACAAGCTGGTCTCGCTTTAGAAGGTCCACGGACACAGGATACATTCCTTGTTCTTGATGTAAAAGAAGATGAAGAAAATCCATTACCGTTAGAACGTACTTTCCATTATCAACATCAAGCTGTTGGTGGTCGTAATGTTATGTTCGTACCATTTAAAGGTGGTTGGCGAGTAGATCTTCAATTACTGGAAGGTGATAATCCGGATGACTTTACTAGCATCGAAGGAGTGAAACAATGGCTTCCGAAGGTGATGGATCCGAAATACGCTGATCGAGTGACTTGGGTATCGACTTATCGTTTCCACCAAGTAGTGGCGAATTCGTTTACTGATGAAAAGCGCCGAGTGATTCTTGCAGGTGAAGCAGCGCATTTATTTGCTCCATTTGGCGCACGAGGACTAAACTCAGGGGTGCCAGATGTAGTCATTGCGGTTAAGGGGATTGAGCAAGCACTTCAAGCTGAGTCAGAGGTAGAACGTAAACAGGCAATTTATGCTGCTGCTAATGAACGTCGGATTGCGGCGAATTGGAACCGTGATTGCTCAACCACCGCACTACATCACCTTCAGGGAGATTCGCCAGAAATGAATTTAAAGCGCGAGCTTGCTGCATCTCTTGTTCCTGTGGCTCCAAGACTTGGTCGCTGGTTAGAGGAAGGTCCATATGGTCCTAAATTCGGACCACCAGAATTAACAACGAAATATTAAAAAGCCAGTACATTGAAGTGAAGGGAGCGAATACTATGGCAATAGCCGAATTAATTAATGAAGGAAAATACGGGACAGTTGCCCGTACTGTTAACGATTTGATTGAAAAACTAACCACCATTGATTGGTATTCAAAAGTAGGGAACTTTGATCTAGAAGCGGAAAGTAAATTAGACAGATTTATGGAAGAAATGGGTGTTCAAAAATACGAAATTAAATGGATCACAAAGGAGCAAGTGTCCCAAACAATAGATAAGATCACTTTTGAAGGAAGTCAGCTCTGGGACGTTTTAAAAGAAGTACCTGAACAACTTAAGAAGGATGTTATCTCCCAAGGCAATGAGCAGATTTTACATGATGTGGTGGACAGAGTACCAGAAGCTATATTTCATCGAGCATACTCACAGGCATTTAAAACGTTCACTGATGAGAAAGTTATAAAATTTCTGGTGGGGCATGCGATGTATATAAGCGTCCTTGCCTGCACGGCAGAAGTGGCAAGTGGAAAAAGTTATTTATCTACTATTGTTGAGCTTTTAGAAGAAGGGCATTTACCATTAGGACCAGAAGGAAACACTTTTTACCTATTATAATAGACATTAAAGTAACTCTATTTCAAACTTGAGATAGAGTTACTTTTTTAATCAAAATAATACCCCATTAACATGGAAATTTCTTCGGCAGCCTTTGTTATTTTTTTAATAAAATATGGATATTTTTCTTCAGTAATTCTGGAGGTTGGACCAACAACTGAAATTGATGCAACAACATTTTCAGTATAATCACGAATAGGCGCAGCAATTCCTACAAACCCCTCGTAATAATGATCCTTAGAAACGACATAACCGTCGTTTTGAATCCTAAGCAAAAAATCTTGTAATTGTTCCTTATCAGTAATAGTTGATTCCGTATAGGCATAAAGATCTTTTTCTAAATATTTTTGAATGACTTTTTCATCTTGAAAAGCTAATATGGCAAGGCCCTCACTCGTACAATGAACGGGGTTTTTTCGACCCATATAGGTTAAGAGACGGACAGATTCTTTACCTTCCGTGCGGAATAAATAGGCAATTTCATCATTCTCCAAAAGACAGATATGAGCAGTTTCGCCTAGTTCCTCTACAATCTGATGAACAATGGGTTGAGCTTCCATATACAATTCTCGATGACTGTTGATCACCCCTCCCAAACTGAGGATGGATAATCCCAGTCGATATTGATTGGTTTTTGGATTTTTTGTTAAAAACCCTTCATCGACCATCATGGTGATCAGTCGCGAGGCAGTACTTTTTGGTAAGTTAGTCTGTTTTGCTATATCAGTTACGCTAAATTCCTCTCTGCCTACTTTAAAGAGACGGAGAATCCTCATCGCATTTTTTACGGAGGACAAGATGTATTTGTTTTCTGAACTACTAGTCACCAAATGATCACCACCCGTAATTCTTTACCTATCATTATACTATCTCTAATATTACGATGGCGATATTTTAGGTTTCTCAGACAAAACAAACGAAGAATCACACCTGATTTCCTATATAATGCGGATAACATTGAGGGAAAATCGTGTTTAAAATAAAGATAGAATTTGAACTTTATAGGGGTTAAAAATAGTATTTATGAAAGCGCTTAGAAAGAGGGGATGGAAAAATGACTAACATCGTTTTAGTAGAGGGAGCTCGCACAGCGTTTACGGAAATAGCGGAAACTTTTCGCTCAATTTCTGCTACAGATTTAGGGGTAGAAGCTGCACGTGGAGCGATTCGTAAAGCAAAGCTAAATCCTGAGGAAATTGATCAGGTAGTATTC
Source organism: Bacillus sp. T3 (assembly GCF_033449965.1). Classification (NCBI taxonomy): domain Bacteria; kingdom Bacillati; phylum Bacillota; class Bacilli; order Caryophanales; family Bacillaceae; genus Bacillus; species Bacillus sp. T3. The sequence continues at coordinate 2,817,955 of NZ_CP137761.1, read as the reverse complement.
GCCAATGTCCAGCAATCTAGTAAAGATGCCCATCTTCTTGCCCGACATGTTGCCTTAAAGGCGGGTCTACCCATTCATGTTCCGGCAATAACGATTAATCGATTATGCGGTAGTGGAATAGAGGCGATCTTAACGGGAGCTCGGTATATCATGACAGGGGAAGCTAAGGTTGTACTTGTTGGCGGAACGGAAAGTATGAGCAATGTCCCACATGTAATTGCAGGGATGAGATGGGGGAGCAAGCTAGGTGGTCCTGTCATTGAAGACTGGGTATTTGATGGTTTATATGACACAGTAGGCGAATGTACTATGGCAGATACTGCAGAAAATATCGCAAAAAAGTATGGCATTTCTCGTGAAGAGGCTGACACCCATGCACTATCAAGCCATGAGCGGGCTATAGCTGCAACGGAAAAAGGGTATTTCCAACAGGAGATTGTTCCTGTTACGATTTCAAGCCGAAAAGGCGATAAAGTAATTGATAAAGATGAACATATTAGAAACACAAGCATGGAACAACTTGGTAAATTAAAAGCACGTTTTGTTGAGAATGGTGTTGTCACACCTGGGAATGCAAGTGGGATGGTAGATGGTGCAGCAGCAATGATTATCACCACCAGCGATTATGCAGAAGAAAAAGGTCTAAAGCCAATCGCTCGCCTTGTTTCATGGGATGTTGTAGGGGTTGAGCCGAAATATATGGGCATTGGACAGGTTCTGGCAATTCAAAATGCGTTGAAAAAAGCAAAGCTTAAAATAGAGGATTTAGATTTAATCGAAATAAATGAAGCTTTCTCAGCTCAATACCTAGCCTGTCAAAAAGAGTTAGGGTTCGACCCGGAAATTGGCAATGTTAATGGCGGAGCTGTTGCTTTAGGCCATCCACTTGCTGCAAGTGGAACCCGTATCACCTTAACACTTGCATATGAATTAGTAAGACGCAATGCGAAATACGGTGCATCTGCTGTTTGTATCGGTGGAGGACAAGGAATTGCCTCGATTTGGGAGCGCTTATAAATTAGGATAGAACCAATCCAATGGGTTGGTTCTAATTCTCTTCTAGGAAGTAAGATAAACGGGCTAGATAAATGCTTTTAGGAATTAGGGGGAGGAAGCTTGAAAAAGGAAAGGTCCTCATCATTAGCAAATGCTTTAGCGATTTTAAAGTGCTTTTCAATGGATAATCCTGAGCTCGGTGTAACCGAAATGGCCAAAATTTTAGGGTTAAGTAAGAGTGCAGTTCATCGATTAATGCTCTCCATGGGCAGTGAAGGATTTGTTCATAAAGACGCGCAAACAAACCGCTATAGCTTAGGAACCTCAATATTAGCATTAACCAATATCGTAAACTATCAATTACCGATCATCAACGAGTCTATCCCAATTTTAAATTTACTGACGGAAAGAACAGGAGAAACAGCCCTGCTTGGGATTTTAGAAGGAACTAACATGATCTATTTACAAAAAATTGAATCTGAAAATCCTGTAAAACCTGCTGTTCACATTGGGATGCGCCTGCCCATTCATTGTACTTGTAGTGGGCAAGTTGTGCTAGCATTTCAAAATGAAGAAACCATTGCTAAATTAGTACCTAACAAACTTGAACAATATACTTCTAAAACGGTTGGAACACGAGAGGAATTAGAGAAGAGACTAACAGAAATTAAACGGCAGAAATATGCGATTTGTGTACAGGAATATTGCGAAGATTATATATCGATTGGTGCCCCTGTTTGGGATAATCAGGAGCGGGTAATAGCTGCTGTTTCCATTGTTGGACCAGTGCAGCGTCTTAAGAAAAAACAGTGGATGATTGAGGAAGTAAAAACGGCCGGACAAAACTTATCTGAAATTGTTAAAAAGCGAAAGAAGAAAGGTTTGAATTACAATTTGGTTAGGAAGTAATGAAATTAAATTGAAGTGTTGATGAAAGCATGAATAGATATGTTTCTATTCATGCTTTTCTGTTTTGACTAAACATTGGAAGAGACTAATACGTTTTCTAGGAATGGCCTGTGTTAAATTGCCATTAAAACCGAGACATTTTTTAAATTTTTTTCGACAGTTCCATATAGAAGAACAATCTCGTTTTTATAAAAAACCATCGTTGATATTATAAATGCATAATATTCGTAATTTACAGATAAAAATATTCATCTTTATCTGAAAAAATCAAAACGGAATGGATCGAAAGGGGAATGGCAATGAAACTTATTACTTTTACAAAAGCAGGTGTTTCTCGGGCAGGCGCCATTATCGACAATCAAGTAGTGGACTTACATCTTGCTTATCAAGCTCTATTAGAATCAGAAGGAAAATTGAGAGCGCAGCAAATTGCCGAGGCATATGTTCCGGTTGATGTAGTTGGTTTATTGCAAGGCGGAAAAGAAAGCTTAGTGGAAGCGAAGAAAGCCATTTCTTTTGCATTAGAAAAACAAAAATATAACGGAAAAGAACTTGTTCACCAAAAAGATACTGTGAAGGTAAATGCTCCAGTACCAAACCCAGGGAAAATGATTTGCGTAGGTCACAATTATCGCGAGCATATTTTAGAAATGAACAGAGAATTACCTGAAGTTCCAGTTGTATTTGCAAAGTTTGCCAATACGGTGATTGGACCAGAGGAGGATATCCCATTTTACCCTGTTTCTGAACAACTAGATTATGAAGCGGAATTTGCGTTTGTTATTGGCAAGCGAGCAAGGAATGTTTCACAAGCTGATGCACTTGATTATGTAGCAGGCTATACAATCGTAAATGATGTTACATACCGCGACATCCAGCGTAGAACGATCCAATGGCTGCAAGGGAAAACGGTGGATGGAAGTGCTCCAATGGGTCCATGGCTCATCACCGCGGATGAACTAGAAAATCCATCAGGGCTTGAGGTGACATTAACTGTTAACGGTGAGGTTCGTCAACAATCCAATACAGCCAATCTGGTTTTCTCGGTGCAGTATTTAGTTGAGTTTCTATCCGGCTTGATGACACTTGAACCAGGTGATGTCATTCTCACAGGGACACCTGGAGGAGTTGGAGTTGCTAGAAATCCTCAAGTATTCCTTAAGGATGGCGATGTTGTAAAAATTGAAATTGCCAAGATTGGTGCTTTAGAAAATCGAGTAAAGCAAACTGCGGAGGTATTAGTATAATGACGCAAACCATTATTCATAAATCCATTGAACAAATTAACCAAGCGATTGACCAAATTATAGATGAGGTCCAGGACTTAAACCAAGAGGTAATCCTATGGAAACCGTCATCGGAAGAATGGTCTATAATGCAAATTGTTTGCCATGTCGCAGAGGCAGTTCCCTATTGGTTGACTGAGATTGAAATGCTTTTAGCTTCGCCTGGGAACGTCTGGGGAGGGGTTTACAAGATTATGACCGACTTGAAGCTGTTTCAAATACAGAAACCCGCACGATTACCGAGGTTCTTGATGAACTGAACATTATAAAAAAACAAGTGGAAATGACCCTAACTAAGCTTGATGAAGACTTTTTAAAGGTAGAAGCGCCAAGCCGAAATCCACGCTTTGGAATGAAACCAATATCCTTTATTGTTGATCACTTGCTAGTCGAGCATGTGATCAAGCATTACGGACAAATCCAGCGGAACTTAGTCAAATTTATTGCAGATTAACGGGCAGTTAATCCGTACTGAGAGAAGTTTCATTATCCTAAAGAGAGCAAAGGAGTAAAACATATGGCTGAAAAACTTGAATTTTATGATAGTAAGCTTGTCCAAGATTTCAATCGCGACCTTGAGCAATACAATTTGGGGCCATTATGGAATGCCATTCCCGATTTAATGAAGCATACGCCTGAGCCACATGCACAAGCATATCTATGGAAATATGAACTATTGCAAAATAAATTAATGGAAGCCACAGAAATTTTTACTCCTGAAAGAGGTGGAGAACGTCGAGCCATATATTTGCAAAATCCAGGGCTCAACTATCGAAAACCGTGGGGCTGGGCATCTACTACCCAAACACTTTATGCTGCTGTTCAGCTTATTTTACCTGGGGAAACGGCACCATCACACCGCCACGTCCAAAACGCCCTTCGTTTTATCATGGAAGGAGAAGGGGCTTACACGATTGTTCAAGGTGAACGCATTTATATGGAACGAGGGGACTTCTTAACCACACCAGGCGGGCTTTGGCACGGTCATGGTCATCCTGGCGACAAACCAATGATTTGGATGGATTGTCTTGATATCCCAACCGTTTACTATCTTGGTGGCACCTTCTTCGAACCGTATCCTGAAAAAATTGAGCAGCCAAAGGTTCCAGATAATTATTCGGCAGGGCATTATCAAGGTGGGATGGTTCGTCCGATTTCTGATCGATATTTTAAAAAGGCTCCGCTTGCCGCCTTTAAATGGGTAGGTACGGAAGCTGCTCTAAAAGGTTTATCAAACTATGACCCAGATCTACACGATGGCTATGCTGTTGAATATATCAATCCTTCTAATGGCGAAACAGCCTGTCCAACCATTGCTGCTTGGATGCAAATGCTCCCAGCCGGATTTAAAGGTAAGGCGCATCGACATACTCATGCTTCAATCTATCACGTTCATGAAGGATCGGGGTACACGATCATTAACGGAGTTCGATTTGATTGGTCAAAAGGGGATTACTTTGTTGTTCCCAACTGGGCTTGGCACGAACATGTGGCAACAGTGGAAAGTTATCTTTTCTCAACGAATGATCTACCAATTTTAGAAAAATTCAAGCTTGAGCAACAGCAAGAATATGAACAGAATCAAGGTCATCAAACGATAACTGCTGAGTTCAAACCGGCAGGGTGTTAATGGTAATCAAAGAATTAGAACGATGAATCAAGGGATATATGAACAGGAAGAAGCTTTTTCATTTGATTTAATAGCTATCGGTGAGAATAAAGTGGGACCATCAACTGGCTTTGATGGTCCTTGCACGTTTAATGAAGTAGTTCCCGTAACTTTTCAACATGTCTACGGTTGGTGTTTATTACATCTTCAACAATTCGTTTGCTCTCTGCATCTAAATCTCCTCTTACAAGTTCCTCTGAATAATCTACACCATAGTTATCCATGCCTTTTAAAGCATCCTCAATGATTTTCCTATTATCATGAGGAAGCATTACTTTGTGCATGAAGCTGTGCATTGAACCGGAAATCCCTTCATCATCGGCAGGCATTCCTCCTAGATTTTGAATTCGCTCAGCTAATTTGGATGCATTCTGCTTTGCCTCTTGTTGTATAGATTGGAAATACTGCCTCAAATCTGCATTATCGAGCTGATGAATATGGTGCTCAAGTGCCCGTACTCCCATGTAGGTTCCTCTCAGTAACGTATTCAATTCCTCAACGATTATTTCATTCTGCATTTTACTCACATCCTTAAACTTATTTTGCTGATTATGATTACGATTATTCTATATCGAATCAGACTAATTAAGTTAAGATCTAAAATAATTTAAAAAGCTGAGGAAATAATATAAATGCTCATTATTATGTGAACTATTGAATGCAAAAGGAATCATAAATTCAGCAGAAGTTCAATTACGAAAATTCATAAGTGTGGGTCATAGAAAGTGATCTTTCAGCTCAGTTGAATAGCTTGTTTTGGAGGTTGAAAATATGGATATGTCCTTTATCTGGCAGTCATTTTTATTAATTGTATCTGGAATATTGCTTTTGAGATTGGCGGGAAGAAAATCAATATCCCAAATGACCCTTGCTCAAACAATCGTTATGATCTCAATTGGAACAATTATCGTGCAACCTATTGTAGAAAAAAGTGTAATAAAGGCTGTTTTAGGGGCTGCCATTTTTGTCATTTCAAGTATTCTGATTGAAGTATTAGAAGTTAAATTTAATTTTTTTGAAAAATTCATCACCGGTAAAGCTAAAATAGTGATTGAAAACGGTACATTAAATACTGAGAATCTTAAAAAATTACGATTAACCGTTGACCAATTGGAAATGAGATTGCGAAATCATGGTATAGCGAATATTGGAGATGTCAAAATAGCAACGATTGAACCGAATGGACTTATTGGGTACGAACTAAATGAAAATGCGAAACCATTAACTGTCGGAGAGTTCAAGAAACTAGTTGAGTTGTATTTTCCATTAATCCCAGGTGTGGCACAAAACACAACACAAACCACTTCTCAAGAAAAAGGAAATATTTTTGAGGAAATTAAAGATGGAGGTCCACAAGATAATCCAGATTATCTGATGTGAAATTTTTAGCAAAGGCACATCAAATGCTAAATAAAGGAGAGTTAATGAAGGCAGAATTAATTGATTTTGCTATTGAGATAAATATTTTAGTTACCCCATAAAGAGCGTGATTCTACAGCTAGAATTGTGTTCTTTCTTTATGTTTTAACCATTAATGGAATAAGGCCTGTTCTGCTAATGAATCTAGTATCTAACAGTGCTATGTTAAGGAGCCCACTCCCGACAAATGATTCTATTTATGTTACGATAGAAATGGGAAAAATTTGGATTTCAGGAAGGCGATAAGGATTGAATGATTGAAAAAATCGAGGGAAAGGGTAATTAGAATGGTAATTGAAAATAAATTGACAAAAAAATTATATAGAAGACTGATACTATTGGATTTAATTTTTGGAAGAAAAAGTAGCCTGATAATCCTACTTCTTTATGTAATGTTGTGGAAGGTATTGTACACAATTACAAAAATTGGACAATTGAAAACTAATATTCCGATCTTTATCGGAATCAGTTTTCTGCTATTAATAATGTTTATCCGTATTTTTATTGTTTATCGCAAGCATATGAAAAAAGATTATATATTCGAAGTTGGCAGTCAGATTGATATCAATGATACGCAATTGGTGATTGTCTCAAGAAATTCCACGGACCGTCATGATTTTCCCTTGGCAAGTTTAACAAAAATAAAGGAAAATAAAAAATGGTACTTTCTCTACTTTCATGGTGAAACATTTATCCCCATTTCGAAGAAAACAGAACAGTCTCTTGAACAGATAAAAATATATTTTAATAGTATTAAGCCCATTCTTCCAATCTATTGGAAATGGAGTGCTATTTTCATTTCACTGTCAACCCTTTTGGGAGTATATTATGTTGGCTCAAATGCTGTTAATTTTAATGGAGCATTAGCCTGGAAAATTTACGAGTTAAAAACAGATACTGGAATAAAGCTGAAAAATGATAATTTTTATACAACGAAGCTCGATGGAATCCTAGCTTCTGTAAAAGAAGAGATGGAACTAGAACCGTTTTTAATGACTAATAACTTAGAAATAGAATTTGAACAAGACGGGACGATCACAGAAATTTATATGTATATTTACGGGTTTGATCAAAATCAAAAATTGCAATCAGGATATTTAATTTATACAAAGGGTAATAAGGTAAAGGTTCATAAACAAGATTGGAATGGGCAAGGAACAACGGTTTACGATCCGAACAATGATTTATCGATTGTTATTAATATGCTGAAATTGATTCCTATCAAAAGTGAAGTAAAAGATTGGAATGAAGATAATTATGCTGTCCTGTATAAAGGAATAAGAACTTGGAGTAGTTCGGAAGGGATTCGCTTTATAGATCAAAAGGGAAAAATACATATTCCTTCCACACCTGATATGGTAAACTCAGGACCATCAATCTCCTTATATGTTCCAGGCAAGGAGGATCTGATTATTCCAAAGCGTTATGTATATAGACAGTTTTACCGTGAAGATGATGTTTCGGTTTAGACAAATAATGAGTAAATTATTGAAGGATGATTCATATGAATAAATTACAGGGTTGGTTACTAATTTCTACTTCTATATTTATCGTTACCTTCATTATTTTTCAAATGAATAATGAGGATACTAAAATTCCAAATACAAAACCAGTCGAGGTAAAAAAGGTAGATATAAACACCAAACTCCCATACACCCGCCAAGTATATGAAGATGATCAAAAACCAGAAGACATTACTTACCGAATCTTATTCGATTTCATGAAAAAACTAGAGAGTGATGGGGCGATTGCTGGTACTGGTTTTACAAGATTTACAAAGTTATCGGGAGATGATAACTCTTTTGTTGTTGCGGTAGTTTTTGATGTTTGGTTACCTGAAGGGACCCCAAAAATCGATTACAGCTGGGGAAGAATGCGAGAAAATAGAAGGGTTCCAAATATCGTTTGGAAGCTGACAATCAATAAGGAGGCTGAAAACTTAACCTACACAATAACAAATATTGAACGAATAACTGATACTCAAATCGGATTGCCACCTGTTGAATCAATGGAGGAATATCGAAAGAAAGCCGGAATTGAGGAACAATCGGAAAGCATTGATTATGAGATTCGGGATAATAAGCTTAGGGTTACTTATGATAAGGGTAAAAGGTGGCGGGTGGTACCTGTTCCGAGCGAATATTTATTATTTGATGGATACAACACTTCGGAACTAGTTGATGACAGCTATGTGATTACACCGGACATAACTGCGTTTGTACTTAACAAAGGATTGAGCGTTCTTATTAGTAAGGATAAAGGGGAATCTTGGAATGAGGTATTGGTTTCGGACCAGCTGCCGGCTTTGCGGTTACAAATACTAGGATTCACGTCAGCTCAGGATGGTTATCTCATCGTTACAGGGGATAAAACAATGAGTTGGGAGGCAAACTTTATTTTTAAAACAAACGATGGTGGTCAGTCTTGGAACAACGTTGGGTCGGTCGATGGCACCAGTAATTTAGTAACAGATGGAGGGTTCATTAACAATCAATTAGGGTTTGTCTCTTTTGGTGTATATAACTATGAAGGACAGCCTCCAAGTCCAAATTTATATCGGACTCCTGACGGTGGAGTAAACTGGGAACGCGTAGAGGTTCCGATACCGGCAGAATATCAGGGCTTCTTCAAAGTAGCTGAGATTCCTACCTTTAATGGATCGGAAGGTACTTTGTTAGTGAATCAAGGTCAAGATGGGGATTATTTGGGCGGAAAGGTATTGGCGAAGTTTACTTCTCAGGACCAAGGAAAAACATGGTCTTTTTCAGGATTGGTCGACCCGGAATGGGGTGCTTCGTGCAAAGTAAGGACAAATTAATATACCTTGAAAATTGAATACTTAAGTACTTAAGACGAATCCATTTTTGAACAAACTGCTGTCAAAATGGATTCTTTTTATTTGTAAAACTACAATATCAGGCATTGAAATAAATGAAAAAAAAGTTGCTACACATAGCAACTCTAGGATAAAGCTAATTTATTTATATTTATGTCGGTAGGTAGGGACTTTGTCCATCAGTGTTCGTGCCATAATGTACATTTATAATTGCGGAAATTAATGATTTCCAGGAAAATCTGTATTTTTCAATGGCTCTTTTTTTAAGCCAATGAGTAATTTTATTGTTTGGTCTAATGTTTCGTGTTTAACGGTAGTGGCATCAAATTGAAGTAATCTAAAGGTTGACTGAACACAAAAGCCAATGACAAACGCAGAAAGAATCGTTCCGATCCCAACCATACCTCCGAGTCTCCAACCGACAAAGACCGCCAAAAGCTCGATTGTGCCCCGACAGACACCAACTGGTAAGCCTGTTTTTCTAGTAAGTGCCACCATCAAACTGTCCCTTGGGCCAGCTCCAAATCCTGAGCCAATGTAATAGTAAGAAGCTAACGCGATAATAAACAAACCAATGATAATCATGATGATTCCAAACACGAAATTGTTTGCAACAGGAATGAAATCAAATCCAATAAGGATGTCCAGAAACACTCCGATTAACACCATATTTAACAGGGTACCGAGTCCGAGTTTTTCACCAAGCAATACGGTTACGATTCCAATCACGATTCCAGCTATGATTGAAACGGTGCCAATGCTCATACCAATTGTTTTGGCCAACCCGACATGTAATACATCCCAGGGGGCATATCCAATATGGGCATTCATGGTCACGACGATTCCAAGAGAATATAAAAACAGTCCAAATATTAAACGCAATAAACGGGCAAAGAAAAGTTTCATATAAAATCTACTTTCTGTATCTGACTTTAAAATGCTAGATTTTGTCCTTTTTTCTGAGCATTTGTTATATTATACAAATATATCATAAGTTAATAGAATGTAAACATATGCCAGAGGGATAGGGGAAAACGAAAGAAAATTTTTTGGGAAACTCAAGATAAAAGGTCAATATTTCTAAACTAGGAGTGATTAGGGGATTTAATACTGGAATGAAACGTAAGCTTAAAAGGAGTATTACAACTCTAATAAAAACGTCTGGAGAAAAAAGAATGGAACGTGAAAATGTAATAGGTATGATCTTTGCAGCAGGTGCTTATATCGTGTGGGGAGTATTACCAATCTATTGGAAAATGCTAGGTGAAGTTCCTGCACTTGAAATATTAGCCCATCGAGTCGTATGGTCGTTTTTTTTCGTCCTCATTATCGTATTTCTTTTAAAGAGAAAACGATTAAAAAACTTTTTTCAAGTTCAAATGAGACAGAAAAAAACTTGGCTCGGACTTTTACTGGCTTCTTTATTTATAAGTATTAATTGGGTCACATATATTTTTGCTGTCAATACGAACCACATTGTGGAGGCGAGTCTAGGCTACTATGTTAATCCACTTATCGCTGTTATGTTAGGTGTTTTTGTATTAGGTGAAAAAATAAATATGTCTCAGGCTATCTCATTTGTCTTAGCTGGAATCGGTGTTCTTTATATGACGCTATCGATTGGAAAGTTCCCGTGGATTGCACTAGTATTAGCCTTATCCTTCGGTTTTTATGGATTATCGAAAAAACTAATACAAGTAGATTCCATATTAGGCTTGCTCTTGGAAACTATTTTTATTTTACCTTTTGCCCTTTTGTTTTTAGCTTATTTAGGTATAAATGATCAGAATAGCTTTGCGACAATGTCACTTAAAACTGATTTATTTTTACTCGGATCAGGTATCGCTACAGCTTTACCACTGTTGTGGTTTGGAATTGGTGCACAAAAAATTCCTCTTTACATGGTGGGCATCCTACAATATATTGCTCCGTCCATTAGTTTGATTCTTGGGGTAATTATGTACGGGGAACCCTTCACAAAAGACCATGTTGTCACCTTTACTTGCATTTGGTCAGCGATTGCGATGTTTACCATCTCAAATATTCGGCAAGTCTTAAAAAATAGAAAAGAGTCAACAGTAGCCACAAGATAATATTGAAAATGAAAAAACACTTGCGGAGAACTCATTCACAAGTGTTTTGGAATTTTATTTATTCAATATTTGCTGTCGTTCTTCCATTTGAGGTGGTTCTTCCATCCACCCATTTTTTATCATGATTTTGGCTCCCTTATGGCCATATTCAAAAATATCTTTCATAAAAATCGACATTTTAGCTGGTAAATCATTTCGTAAGCTAAAAGCGGTTCCTAATGAGTTGCTGCCCATCGAAAAGCTGCAGAAAAGACTTGTGCAATACATCATCAATTTGTCTGAAAATGGGGCCACAGTTGACCGGGTAGCATGACCGCCTGATGGTACTGGGGCTTGTATCCCATCATGCAGCAAGGCTTCACTCAAATCCTTTACAATGCTTTTCGCAAGTTCTGCTCCTTCGTGAAAGAATTGTTTGGCTTCTTCTTCCTTTGCGCATTGGGCAAAACCCGTAATCATTTGCATCCCAATGATATTTGATTCAATTGCATGATGAATGTGAGCAACCTCAACCGTATTTAGCGTTCTTTTGTCACTAAAGGGATGAATCGCAAGTCCCCCCAAATAACTTTGGTCTTTCACATACTCAACTGATTTTGGCATGGAAACATAGGGTGGTCGGGCAAGCATCCCATTATTAAGCAAATATTGCGTACAAAGATTGTAATACTTTTGAGTCAATGCGGTAAGATCTTTAAACATTGAGACAATATCTTCTCGATAGGCCATCGTGATATTTAATGAGTGCATCCCCATACTTATTTCTTGTATAAGGCGTATGAATAGGATATCGAAACCGTTATCATATAACTTCTCCACCTCTATGTTTACATCCTGAGTAGAAAACCCTACCGGAATTACGGCACCTTCACTCTTAAGCATATCCGTTATTTTCCCAACATAAAGCTCTGTTTCGCTATGCAAATTAGTCAAAATATCTTTCGATTCTTCATCATCGGCTTTTTCAATAAAATAATCCAACATATGTAATTTCATTGTTTTTTCTTGATATGTCAGCCATAATGTTCCAAGTTCAGAGGACGTAAGGACTGGCTTCTTTGTCATATAAAATAACCTCCATATTAATTAAATCCCACAAATAGTATTTCTTTCTGTAAATTCAAATATCATGAACCGTGATTTGAAAAAAGATAAGTTACATGTTTTTTTATAAGAAGGGAAGGGATCAACAAGGAATCAATATCATGCTATGAACTTAAATGGAATATCAAAGTAATGGATTAAGAAGATAATAATAAAAATAGATAGGATATAAGCCACAACTGGTTTGTAGTGGTGCAGCGCAATAACAGAAAACATGACAAGATCAAAGAAAAAAGAAAACCAAATATGCCAGCCATTCTGGTAAGAAATTCTCTCAAATACTAATAAAATCCACTCTACTGATATATAAGTTCCAGACCAAAGCAGTATGTAAAAGATTCTTTTAATCCATTTTTCTGGAAAATGAGTCAGGAAAATCAAGACACTAATTGGCATCGTAATAACAGCGTAAACTATCACAACCATTTGATTTCCATATATGAAATCCGAATGGAACTTCCATAAGGTATTTTCTTGTACAATGTACTCATAAAGAAGGCCGCCTGTTGAAATGATGAACATACTTGCATGGTAGTTTCTCCAGTTTTTCCAATCAGCCCACTTTAAGGATGCCAAAATGGTTAGTATGGTAAGAGTGACATGCATAAACACACTCCTTTCGAGTGTTTTCATCTATTATCCCCAACTTTCTATAAGATAATGTAAAGGAGACAACCTTTTCCGGTGGATTCATGTCTTCGTTTTCATTTTGAAGAGTAAAATGGGCGAAAGAAAAATAAAAATCAACCTAAAAAAATTTATAAATATTTTTTCATAAAGCATTGACAATCAAAATGAAAATATGGTAAATTTATCTCGAATTAGAGATAAATTAATTCGAAATATACCTCAGAACTATAGATCGGATTAAAAATCTCTACGGGTTTACCTGGTTTTAAAAAGACTGGGTAAACAATTTTTTGGATATATATCTCGAATTCGAGATAAAAAATAAAATATATTGGGGGAGTTTAAAATGACAAAATGGGCAGTAGACCAATCACACTCAAGCATTGGATTTGAAGTTAAACACATGATGGTATCAAAAGTAAAAGGGACTTTTGAAACGTATACCGCAGAAGTAGAAGCGGCAGAGTTAACAGATCTTACTACAGCTACAATTGGATTCAAATTTGACGTGGCAAGCATTAATACACGTAGCGAAGATCGTGATAATCACTTAAGATCAGCAGATTTCTTTGATGTTGAAAATTACTCAACGATTGATTTTAAATCAACCAGCATCTCAAAGGATGGAGATGATTATAAAGTAACGGGTGACTTAACAATTAAGGATGTAACAAAATCAGTTACTTTTGATGTTGAATTTGGTGGTAAAGGGACAAATCCATGGGGCGTAGAGGTTTACGGATTTGAAGCAGAAGCTAAAATTAACCGTGAAGAATTCGGCCTAACTTGGAACGCAGCTCTTGAAACAGGTGGCGTACTTGTAGGGAAAGATATCAAAATCAAAGTGGAATTAGAAGTAAACCCTGCAGCATAAATTTTTTATAGGTACAATCGAAAGTTTTATGAAAAAAATGCCCAACTAGATGAGTGGGCATTTTTTCTATTTGATTGAAAAGAGCTATTCGAAATATTATCTGATAGTACACTTCGATCATGAAATCCCTGGAAACCATCCCGGTGTGTGGATGATCGCTTTCCATAATGGGTCAGGAATCATCAATTCTTGTTGCTTGTCCTTATCGATCTTGGTCACAATCTCGATCTCTTTTCCTTCAGTTACTTTTTGCACCCAATCAGGATCAATTATCAATTCTCGCCCCAATGCCAGGAGAGAAACACCAGTATCAAAGGCTTTTCGAGCATCTTCAGCAGAATAAATGGAGCCAACACCAATTAATGGAACCCGATTATCAATGGTTTCAAGCAGGTATTGAATTCTTGTTTTATTAAGGTCCGCAACCCCTCTTCTAGGCTTGGAAAAGAAATCAGTTAACGAAACATGCAGATAATGGAGCTCTTTATCTGCTAAAGCATCAACTAGCATAAGCGTCTCGTCCATTGTAATACCGGGTGACTCTGGTTCTTCTGGTGAAAAACGATAGCCAACAATAAAGGAAGAAGGGGCATGCTCATTTACAACCTTTATTACTCTGTCGACTACGGCTAGAGGAAAAGTCATTCGCTTCTCCAAGCTCCCGCCAAAGCGATCTTCGCGACGATTCGAATGGGGAGAGAAGAATTGCTGGATTAAGTAGCCGTTTGCGCCGTGAATTTCCACCCCGTCATATCCTGCTTCAATCGCCCGCCGGGTCGTTTCGCCAAATGCTGTAATCATATCTTCTACTTCTTGCTCAGTTAACGGTCTTGGCTTAACATCAGGTTCTTCTGTTGACACACCACTTTTTTCTGCTGGAACATCACTGGCACTGACAATTTCGCCATTTGGTACCAATTCAGGTGGACAACTCCTGCCACCGTGAAATATTTGAAGGACTGCTTTGGCACCTTTTTCTTTAATAGCTTGAGCTATTCGCTTTAAACTAGGGATCATATCATCACTATCTCCGCCAAATTCTCCATGAAATCCCTTTCCATTAGGCGTTATATATGTACAAGCAGTAATCACCATACTGGCTCCGCTTGATCGACGACCATAATATCTCACCTCTGCATCTGTAACAGTTCCATCAGAATTTGAAGAAAAATTGGTCATCGGAGCCATAACGATTCTGTTTTTCAATTCCACTCCATTCGGAAGCGTAAAGGATGACAACATTATTTCATTATTCGAATTCATATTTCCGTTCCTCCAAAGAAAAAATTGCTGAAACGATTCGGTTTTTATCCTTGGCAAAAAAGCCTTATATTATGAGTAAACCATTACATACAATAAACCCAATTTGTAGATCAATGGCTAATTTGGTCCTATAATTTTATCATGAAACCTCGGAATTTATTACATTCCTTTACAATCACATTATTAAACAATTGATTTCTCTTTAACAAAATCCCTATTTGTGGTTATCCAAGATTATTCATTTCAGATTCATCATCGTTCGCCCTCAAACGCTTAATATCTTCTTTTGGTGGAAAACCAAACATTCGCGAATATTCACGGCTAAATTGTGATGGACTTTCATATCCAACCCGGAACGCCACTTCTGCTGCATCCGCTGATTCGGATAGTAACAGGCTCCGAGCTTCTTGTAGTCTCAATTGTTTCTGGAATTGAATCGGACTCATCGCAGTGACCTCTTTAAAGTGCCGATGCAGTGAAGAAACACTCAGTTTGGCTATTTCCGCAAGCTCCTCAATCTTAAAAGATTTTTCATAGTTATTCATGATATGTTCAATCACATCACTGATTTGATTGGTCGAACTTCCTTCTATTGCTATTTGTTTTAGTGTACCTCCATGTTCACCTTGCAAAACTCGGTAGATAATTTCTTTTCTAATTAGTGGGGCAAGTACCGGGATATCCTTAGGCTGGTCTAAGAGCCGAGCTAATCTTGTTACCGCGTCTAACAGAGAGGGCTCTATTTTGCTGACATACAAACCACGTTTAGCATTTTCCTTCTTTTTCTCTTCCATTTGGAATTCACGTAATACCTCCAATATTTCACTCGGTGTAAATTCAAGTTTTAGTGCCAGATAAGGAACTTCGGTCGAGGCCTCCGTAACTTGTCCACTTATTGGCAGATTAACGGAGGCTACAAGGTAATCAGCAGGACCATACTGAAACCGCTCCTGTGATAACAACACTTCCTTCATCCCTTGAACGATAATGCATAAGGATGGATTGTAAACTCCATAGTTTGGTCCAGTCATATTTGAGAAACGGGAGAAAAATAAAGTCGGAATAGCAGTAATTTGAGAACCGTCTTGTCCTATATGATCCTCGATGATTTTGGTAAGCTCTACTCTTTGTCTATATAATTGTTCAAACATAATAATCTCCTTTGTATTCTCATCCTTGATGGTCTCATTATAAAGCTAATATTCTTTCCGCGTAAACGGTTGTGAGAGGATTATGCAATGATTTGATACGATTGTGATATCGTCCGTAATTTCAATTATTGCATAATGAGGATGCAAGCTATCACCCATCATAATTTTTTTCGGAAACACATGATTTAAAGAAAACGATGTCAATGTAAATAGCAAAAAGCAACTCTAAAAATCTAATCGTTAATAACGCTGAAGGGAAGTTACATCATGCAAACACGTAAGTTGGGAAATAATGGATTAGAAGTTTCTGCGATCGGTCTAGGTTGTATGGGAATGAGTTATGGATACGGTCCAGCAGCGGATAAGAACGACATGATATCGCTCATTCATGCAGCAGTTGATCAAGGCGTTACGTTCTTTGATACAGCAGAAGTATATGGACCATATGTGAATGAGGTGTTGGTTGGAGAAGCGCTTAAACCTTACAAGGGGAAAGTGGTCATTGCCACTAAATTCGGTATCCAAATGGTAGACGGCAATCAGGAGCTAGTCAGCAAGCCAGAGACCATTCGGCAATCCGTTGAAGGCTCGCTTAAACGTCTTAAAGTTGACACGATCGATTTATACTACCAACATCGTGTTGATCCTAATGTCCCAATCGAGGAAGTAGCCGGAGTGGTACAAGACCTAATCAAGGATGGGAAGGTGAAACATTGGGGGCTATCAGAAGCAGGAGTGGAAACGATTCGCCGTGCGCACGCGGTTCAGCCGTTGACGGCGATTCAAAGTGAGTACTCCATGATGTGGAGAAGTCCAGAAGAACAACTTCTGCCAACCCTTGAAGAACTAGGAATTGGCTTTGTACCGTTCAGCCCTCTAGGCAAGGGTTTCCTTTCCGGAACAATTGATCAAAATGCAACATTTGATCGCTCCGACTTCCGCAGTATTGTACCACGTTTCAAGCGAGAGAATATCGAGGCAAACCTGGTATTGGTTGAATTGATCAATAAGATTGCTGCAAAGAAAGATGCAACACCAGCTCAAATCGCACTAGCATGGGTGCTTGCCCAGAAGCCGTGGATTGTTCCCATTCCTGGTACAAGGAAACGTGAACGACTTGAGGAAAATCTGTGTGCAGCAGAAGTTGAACTGGCACCTAGGGAATTAGATGAATTGAATGATGCACTATCAATAATTAAAATTTCGGGGGATCGTTACCCTGCAAAATACGCAAATAGAACGGGAAAATAATAGACACTTAATCTTTCATAAACTGGAGGTTTTCCAAAATGCAAAAAGTTATATTGAACAATGGTGTAGAGATACCAATACTTGGCTTTGGTGTTTTTCAAATTCAAGATGAAAAAGAATGTGAACAAGCTGTTTACGATGCTATTACAGTTGGTTATCGTCTCATCGACACCGCTGCTTCATATTTAAATGAAGCAGCGGTAGGCAGAGCCATAAAGCGAAGTGGAGTGCCAAGAGAGGAATTGTTTATTACGACAAAACTCTGGGTTCAGGACACTGGTTATGAAAATACAAAAAAAGCATTCACAAAATCACTGGAAAGACTGCAACTGGATTATTTAGATCTATATTTAATTCATCAGCCATATGGCGATGTTTACGGTTCTTGGCGGGCGATGGAGGAGCTGTACCATGAGGGAAAAATTAGAGCCATTGGAGTCAGCAACTTTTATCCGGATCGTCTGACGGATTTTATTATTCATAATGAAGTAGTTCCTGCTGTAAACCAGATAGAGACACATCCATTCTGTCAGCAAATCGAAAGTTCTAAACTTATGAAAGAGAATAATGTTCAAATCGAGTCATGGGGACCATTTGCTGAAGGAAAAAACAATATCTTCCAGAATGAAGTTTTAGCTTCCATTGCTAAAAAGCACGATAAATCTGTTGCGCAGGTTATCTTACGGTGGTTGACACAAAGGGGAGTGGTGGCGATACCGAAATCGGTACGGCAGGAAAGAATCATCGAAAATTTCAATATTTTTGACTTTGACTTAAGTTTAGAGGATATGGAAAAAATTGCTACTTTAGACACGAAGGAAAGCTTGTTCTTTTCTCACTGGGATCCCGAAATGGTAAAATGGCTCGGTACCCGAAAACTTGATATTTAATGGTATAAACTTTGCATTTTCTGCGGTAATGGGATGGTTTGCAAATCTAAAATAAATAAAATGATAAGCCCCCTTTCATGAAGTACAAGGAATGAAAGGGGGTTTATTTTGTAGCACGATGCATTTTTTATTTCGGCAATATTACGGCTATTAATCTTTGTTATAGCAGAATGTAGATTTCGCTATGTTTGAAAAATAAAGGGAAAAATTCCGTTTAAATTAGGAAATTCTCATACTTACACGAAATTTAACGTCTAATCTTTAATAATCAAGCCCAATAGCGATGCAAACTGAATCGCCTGATAGGTTGAGACTTTACATCCTTTTAAATCTTCAATTGAAACCATAAGCGATTCAAAATTAGATGAACTAATATCGATTCCTTTAAGTGATGTTTGTTCAAAATTTGCTCCATTAAGGTTACATATTTCGAATTCTACTTTTTTAAGTTTACAGTCATAAAAATCTGTACTTTGTAGTGAAACTTCTTTGAAAATGACTTTTTCTAGCTTTGAATGCCCGAATGTAGCCAAGTTTAATATCGAGTTATCGAATTTAACATTCCCAATATAAGAATCTGGAAAGTTACAACCGAGTAATTTGCTATTAATGAATTCGACTCGATGAATGGAAGAATTGCTCATATTCACATTCGATAAATCGCAGTTTTCGAAACGGACATCTGTAATCGAAATATTATTAAAATCCGTATTAGTGAATTTGCAATTTCTGATTACTGAATCAGATAGTCGGACTCTATTAACAGCCTCATTTACAAATTCAGAATCGATGATCAAGCACATTTCAAACATTGGATCTTCCTCAAAATAAATATCTTGAAAATTCTTCGCAGATAAATCATGAGAAATTTTTGGAATATCAATTTTCATATTATACCTCGTTTCGTCGTTAAAGCTCTCGTCGTTTGGACCGATAATAAAATATATAACAGCAATAATTGTAACAAAAATTTAGGTAAAAAATTAGAAGGATAAGGAATGATATGATATTTAATTTTTTCTAAAGCGATAATACATGTTCCAAATTAGCCGTGAATTTTTCTTGTTCTTCTAGATTGCACATATGGGCAGACTCAGCAAACCAAACAATTTGCTTCTGACTAGTTTTTAAATTGCTTAAAAACTCTTCAGCTAACAAGCTAGGCGCAGAGTAGTCATGCTTTCCCAAAAAGAAATATATAGGCATGGTTAAGTTATCCACTTCTTTTAATAAATTCATTTTCATAATCTCAGGCCAAAGACAATCCAAGCTAAATGAAAATCCTTTTAAGAATTTATAGATATCAAATATAGTATATTCATGACTTAACAACATTCTTTTAAAGTATAAAGAGGGGAGACCGCCGTTCTTTACGGATGCTCCAAACTTATTGCTTAATGCGGATCGAACCTGCAGGCCTTTTTTCCAATCATCATATGGGGGCTCCTTAATTTGTTTGAGCTTTCTGATTGCCTTTTTATTACCTCGCTCAATGGCTGTTTTATAGCAATATTCGTAGCACTGCTTCTCCGTTTCAGGTCCACCTACAACTTGAGAAATCCCAACATATTTTTCTATATAATCCGGATGTCTTTTGGCTGTTAATATTCCAAGTAAACTTCCCAAGAATGCCCCACTAAGAATAATTTTTCCTTTTTAAATCTTTTTAGCAAATATTGGATAACTTCTTTTGTATAGCCAATCATTTTTTCAATTGTCATAGCTTCTTTTGGAATTTCATGATTATAGGAAAGACCGGCACCTAATTGATCCCAGTTCACAACAATAAAGTTCTTTTCTAACTGTTTTTGAGTATCAGCAGCAATTCCAATATTGGGTGTACCGGGTCCACCATGTAGAAATAATAGAATCGGATTCATTCCACTTTCACCCCGTATTAATAGCCACTGCTCAAAGCCTCCGAAATTCATTTTCGTTAATTCTGCAACACTATCTTTCCCAGAAATATAGTTTGTTTTTCGTGTAAACATCGTTCATTCACCCTTTATTTAAAACCTATATTTTAATACGTGGGGAATTTTAATAATGACTACTTGAATACAACCTTCCTTTTCATACTCCATACAGCGATATGCGCAATGAGATGGGCAATGCCGTTTTTAAAAGGATTCACTTTAACATCGTAGAAATAATGGTCTTTTTCACTGTAGTACTCGTAATCAGCAGGTAGATTTTTTCTTGAAAGGGCAGCCATTTTTTTGAAAATTTTAAACCATATTAAATTACCTAAATTAGGAGGACCTTGTTTTTTCTTTTTCATTGACTGTAAAAATTTCTTTGTTGATCGGCTAATGTTTCTTTTCGTTTCTTTTTTATACTTTTCAGTTGCTTCCCAAGGAGTAGTCGTGATACAAAGTTTGCAAATGATTTTGCTTCCACCCAATGTAAGTGAAAGGGCCTTTATGACTTTACTCAAACCTGAGCCTCCGTTCGCCACAAGCATCAACGATTGATTGAAGAATTTCGGTCTATGTAAACTATGCGCAAAACGGTCAATAAAATTTTTCATTAACCAGCTAACATTTTGTGCATAACCTGGTGAATTAAGAATGACCCCATCTGAGCTTAAAAGCTCTTGTTCGATCTGTACCTTTTCATCCTTTAATGGGCAAAATCTTTCCCCTTTAGAAATACAAGCAAAGCAACCTTTGCAGGTGTGGAGATTGATGTCATTAAGGAAAATGTATTTAAAATCTACGTTTCCCAACGACTTTAATTCCGTTTCAATTTCCTTAACAATTTTATACCCTTGACCTTTATGAGGACTTCCCATTATTGCAACTACCTTCATTTTAAAAATCTCCTTTTTAAAAATTTAATAATCGTCCATAGTGGGTGGCAGTACTTTTTAACGGAAAAGCATATCTATAACCTTATCGATGAATAGTTCCCGCTGAACAGTATCGTAGAAATCAATTTGTACATTCTGGAGAAAAACCTCTCTTCTCAAAAATGCTGATTGCAGAGTCGAAATAAGGATATGAGTAGAAATGTACAGCTCGTCATCTGTTTTTGTATCACCTAATATGGACCTAATCATAGGCAGATAGGCATTTATCGTTTGGGATGTGTTGTCTAAGGTGTTTCCGGCGGATAGGTCAGAAAGAATAGATACCCTAGAAATCCCTTGATTATTAGCTAAGAAAGAACAGGTTGCTTTTGTAAGAAAACGGAGTTTTTCCAAAGGCTCTAAAGAAACACCTTCGGACATACCCTCAAATCTATTAATAATGTTGCCTATTATTTTTTGAACACATTGATTTATCAGGTTCTCTTTTGTTTGAAAATGGTAGTTAATAAGTCCTACACCAACATCTGCTTTAGCAGCAATGTCTCGTATCGTCACATTGTCTATGGATTCGCATTCCTCAATTAATATGGTTGTAGCATTGATGATCCGTTCTTTTACTTGGGAAGTTTTCATCATATCAATCTCCATTTTTATAAACTGAACAAAGTTTTGAACATTGTTCAATCAAAAGATAACACTAGGTCAATCCCATGTCAAATTTGCAATAGAGGGATGGTTCGGGTGTTCAAAGTTGATTCCGCAAACCTCCAGGTTTTGGGTACTATAGATGAAAAAAACTCGTATTTAATAAAGCATGCTTATATCAATTGAAAATATAATATGGACAGTCAGATTTTCCGGAAAAACACAAATGATAAATATGAATCCGTAGATTATCAGCAAAGATTTAATAATACACTTTTGTCAAATACTTTAAGAGGGATTACTGGGTTTTTGTGGTAAATTATTATATAGGGGAGGAGGATGTTTTGAATAAACTTCTAAAAATTACACTTGGTGTTTTTGGTGTCATTATATTAGGAATTGGACTACTTGTAGTTGCCTTCGTGTTAGAAATGAAGCCTGATAAAGATGAAGAGGAAAAGATAAAGATTCAAGCTGAGCAATATTTAGAAGATAAATTTAATAATAACTTCGAGATATATGACACTTTGTATGATAATATGGGGAACTTTGAATTTGAATATGCCGCAAAGGTTAGGGATAAGAAAACTAATACACAATTTCTAGTTTATTACGATGATGAAGCAGAACAAATGGTTGATACATATATTGCTGATAAATGGACTGATGAATTAGAAACTGAAATACGTCCTTTTATTAAGGAGACTTTTGGAAAAACAACCGATTTCCATGTTTTCTTTATCAATGAAAAAATTGGGCAAGAACTGGGTATTGATCCTGGTAATCCTAGAAGTTATAAAGAGTTCGATGTTGCACCAACGATCCGTATTGTTGTTCCCCGTAAAAGAAACGATGAGGACGAAAAAATTCTTAATGAGTTCATATCTTTTTTAAAAAGTGAAGCTAAATTGCAACGTGGTTCGGTCATTATGGAATATATTACTGAAAAAGGTGAAATTTTAGATGATGAATGGGGTAAGGAATTTTAATTTGATAAATTTTTCAATTAAAAGGTGTTTAGTCGAAAATGCGAATTAAAATAATTGCCATTGCGATACAAATCACTTAAAAAAGGCTTGCCAAAACTCTTTTCAGATGGTAAGCCTTTTTTATTGTCATTTATATATGAAATATGAAATCTAGTAATCATAATTAGTATTATTTTTTCATATTTTGACCTGAAATTGATAATCTCATTTTGTAATCGCCTTTAAATGTTGCAAATGGATTCCGATGTGTCCAATACCGAGCATAATTACCGAAACACTAAGCCAAATTACCTTCCCGTAAATACTTAATAATAGAAAGGCCAATACCGGCAGACTTGCTCCTGCTACAGGAAAGCCACCAAAACTACTATAGAAGTTCTCTAGGGTATGCTCGTTTTTAAAGTATCGAATCCAGTACATCTCATACATAAGCATTAGTATAAAAGAAAGAACAAGCCAACTACTCCATAAATTAAACGAACGAATATTAAAATCACTAAAAATCAACGCAGCACACGTTACGCAAACTTGCCCAACCCGTTCGAAAAACAAAAGAAACTTATTTTCCTTTACAACAATATCCTCATAGCCTTCCAGGTTTATTTTTAGTCCATATAAGGTTAGGTATAAACAGCATCAATAAATAGATGAAACCTACATATGAAAATCCCAAATGTCCCATGTTATCCACCTCCTTTTCTTATAATCAATGACATTACTTCAAGGGCATAAAAAATGAACTCGTAATGTTTTGTTGGGGATGATGGGGTTGAGAGTGTATTTACCATAAAAAAATCAAGTTTAATCATTATTGTTTTCCATACATTTAGATTAATCCTTTTTTATCTATCATACATCTTTGGATTCTTTATTTTTGCAAAAATATTGCCTAAAATATGTAATAAAAATAGGATTAAACATGACTAATAGTAAAAGTGAGGGTTGTTGATGAAAGTAATTGATTTAACACATACCATTTCCGAAAAAATGCCCGTTTACCCAGGGGATGACAATCCGAAATTGGAAACTACATGTTCTTACGATGAGCACGGTTTCAAAGGAACATTGCTGACCCTTTTTTCCCATTCAGGTACGCACATGGATGCTCCTTCACATGTTTTTGCAAATAGAACCACATTAGATGAGTTTCCCGTTGATCAATTTATTGGTAAAGGAATAGTTATAGATTGCAGTGATTTAGGAGAAGGACAAAAAATCACGATGAAATATATTGAAGGTGTAAAGGGAAGGGTAGAGCAGGCAGAATTCATTTTGTTTTATACAGGCTGGGATCAGTATTGGGGAACAGACACCTATTTTGGAGAGTACCCGACAATCACCGAGGAAGTTGCTGACTATTTAATCCGCAGCAAAAAGAAGGGAGTGGGATTAGATGTAATGGGCATTGATGCAATATCTGATGAAAACCTGACCATCCATCGAAGGATTTTTGTTGAAACCGATATCGTTGTGATTGAGAATCTGAAGGGATTAGGGGAGGTTGGAACGGAGTTATTTACATTTTGCGCCTTTCCGATAAAATACGAGAACTCTGATGGGGCACCGGTTCGGGCAGTTGCTTTATTAGAGAAATAAAACACCAGGACTTTTTGTGAAAATCGAACAATTGGAAACTCCATCTGGTCTTGGCGGACATGAGTGACCTTATTTTTGAATTAATCACATTTTTTTTACTTTAAGCGGACATACAGTATCTTATTTAACTAAAAACAATTGAATTAGGCCAAATTCCCAACAAATAAGAGATTCAATGTCCACATAGTCTACCAAAACAACACTTTTTATCAAAATAGCGGAACGTATGTCCGTATATATGAGGATGACTTAAATTAAGAAAAGGGAAGCCATAATTGTGTGCTTCCCTTTTCTGCAAACGATTATTCAATCATTACTTAACACTAGAACTAATTAGTATTTGATTTAACTTTAAGTTTACTGGATTAGCAATTGTATCGCCTACAGGGCATTTACTTTCTACAAAGGCGATAAACTCTTCCACCTTTTCTTTTGGCGCATCTGTTTCAATATGAATGTTATAGCGAATATCACTAAAACCTGGACGGACATCAGATTTATTCAAGAAGCCATCCGTATCGAGATCACCTTCAAGTTCTACTCTGAAATCGTCAAGTTGAATATTAAACTTTCTAGAATACACTCGTGCCACAATGGCTTGGCAAGCTCCTAAGGCACAAAGCGCCAGTTCAACAGGATTCATACCAGTATCCGTTCCTCCGAGTGTTTTTGGTTCATCAATGGTTACTTCGAAATTTCTGGACTTAACTTTCACTTGGACTCCTGATTGTAAATGAGCATTTGCTTTAAATGTAGCTTTTGGCATGTTTTAAAACCGACCTTTCTGATATGAATAATTAGATTATGCTATTTATTATAACCTTGTAGATTAAAAAATCAAGCAAAAATTCCTAATTTTCAAATAAAATGGTCTAGAATTCAATTCAAAGATTCTTTATAAAATAAATTCTCCTATATCGGAAACCTAGGGCAAATAAAAAAAGGATGCCTGGCATCCTTTTTAAATTTTACCTAATCATTATAGTGCTTGGGTTTGAAATTGTAATATCTTTTTTACTTTATGATTAGATGTCTGGATGATCTTTCCTAAAAATAAAGCTGTAACCAACGTGCCAATTCCCACAGGTCCGCCTAACAAAAATCCAAGGATTACGCCACATATTTCAATACTCATTCTTGAAATAGTGAGACTCCAGTTTAATTTATTGCTTAAAGCCACCATTAATCCGTCAATGGGTGTTTTCGGAAATTTAGCCTCCATATAAATACCCATTCCTACACCTGCTAGAAGTACTCCGAGGATTAGACTTAACCACTTTAGCTCCCAAGAATTTGAAAAATCCACATTTTTTAAAACGAAATAAAACCAGAAATCCAAAAAACAGCTACGTATTATGATTGGAATCATAGATTCAATTCTAAATCTGGTTTTTTCAAGAATCCAAGTAATTAAAGTGAAAACAATTTGAGATATAATTGACCACGTTCCGATGGTTAACCCAAAAGAGTTGGTTAAACCTACAGCGACAGAGTCCCATGGACCTGCTCCTTGTAAGGAGAGAATGATAAAAGCAATACCTAAAGCAGTACAAGCTAGCCCTACTAAATAAATCCCTATTCTTTTTCCCAAATGATGCCACCTCATAAATACGTTGTAATAGAATTATATAATTATAGCACTTTATGAGGAATCATAGGGACGATGCTGGTACTTCTTTAATAAGTGTAAGTAGAAAAGAATTTCAGCATTCTTGAAGCAATCCGCTATGATTGTGTAAAATTGCTTTAAAAGTATATGATCAAGGTCTTAAGCGTTTTTTTATTGGATAAGAATAAAAAACAAAACGCTCAGATTATCCTTCTTTGCGTTGATTTTATTAAAATTTGAAACAAATATACCTTTCCATAAATACTTATAACCCAAAATTAAATTAGGATGTGTACGATGAACTATACGACTGAACGCACTCGACGCCAAATCATACAGAGCTTTATCCATGTTCTGCAAACGAAACGGTTTTCTTCCATCACGGTTCAAGATATATGTGAGGATGCATTAATTCACCGTACTTCGTTTTACCGCTATTATGAAGATAAATATAGTTTATTACGAGATTTTATTTATCATATATCTGAAGAGCTTATTCAATTGAATCAAAAATCGGATTCAAACATTTTTAAATCACTGGTTGATTATGTAGAAGATCATTTCGTCTTATTCGAAAATACTTTATTAGGGTCGGATGGGCACATATTATTCAAGAGCATGGTGAAAATCGCAAGTGATATCATGCGGGAACATTCAATAACAGGAAATGAGCCCATTTCAACCAAAATCAATCAGTCTAAGTATCCTGATGTCATGTGTGATTTATATGCAACGTCATTTATGACGATTCTCCAGAATTGGATTAGCAAAGAATATAAATACGAGAAAGAGGAGTTATTTGAAATCTTTAATCAGGTGATGTTCTCATAATACAAATTGTGATAAATGTATTATTTTAATGCACTCGTTTTATTTTGCTTTTTGAATCCTTCCTTTTCCCTTGCTATAGTGTCAAGAGTGAAGGAAGAATTGCTTCATGTTTAGTATTTTTGGGATAAATCCTACACAGACATAAACATTAAAGCAAAATAAGGGGAGTGCACTAAATTGAAAACCATCATAAAAGGGCGTTGGGCCATATTTACTATTTGGCTGGTATCAACGATTTTACTAACAGTCATCCAGCCGGACATTAATGCCATACTGCGGTCAAAAGGGCAACAAGGAACGAGTAACGACAGCCCTTCAGTTATTGCAGATAATATCCTGAAAAAGATGGATACGACTAAGGGTACGAACAACTTAATCGTTTTTTATGATAAAAATAAAATTTCTCAGCAAGAAATGAAAAAAATCGGTGATGTAGTAAAGGACATTAACGATAGTCACAAAGAACTGGGTATTACTGATATGATTGATCCTTTTAGTATGCCCGATGCAAAAAGCTCATTAGTTTCTAAAGATGGCACAACTCTTATGGTGAGCTTTAAGCTTGATAAGAAAGCAAGAGAAATAGATGATATAAAACAAGATTTTGACAGGAAGCTAGAGTCTGTACCTGTTGAATACTATCTTAGCGGGGAAGACTTCATCAATAACGATTATCTAAAGGCGTCTTTATCGGGAGTTGAAAAGAGCGCTGCGTTGACCGTTATTTTTATTTTAGTCGTACTGATTGTTGCGTTTAGGTCAGTTGTAACACCTTTAGTATCTTTGGTTGCAGTAGCTTTTTCTTATCTCGTTTCGATGGGAATCGCCGCACAATTAATTGATAAAGCCGGATTTCCGATTACTAGCCTTACTCAGATGCTGCTGGTGCTGATTCTCTTTGGTATCGGTACTGATTACAACATCCTTTTGTTTAATCGGTTTAAGGAGGAACTATCTCACGGCCGCTCTATTGATGAATCGATTGTGAACACCTATAAAACAGCAGGTAAAACAATTGCTTATAGTATCCTAACAGTATTTATTGCTTTCCTTGCCTTAGTATTTGCCGAATCTCCTATTTATAAATCAGGTGTTGTTGTCGTAATTGGTGTTACAATCCTGTTGCTTGAAATTTTGACGTTAACACCGTTTATCATGAAAGTGTTAGGAAAAAAACTTTTCTGGCCATCCAAGAATGTATTAGGACATAAGGAAAACAAATTCTGGGGAAGAACATCCACATTCGGGACTAAGCATCCTCTTGTTACAGCGATTGTGATCCTTTTGATTATTGGACCAATGGTGTATTTGCATGAGGAAAAACTCAACTTTAATACAATTGGAGAACTAGGAGATAAGTATCCTTCTTCCAAGGGTATTAACCTTGTCGCAGACCATTTTGGCAAAGGCCAGGCAATGCCTGCTACGGTTGTCATTGAAAATAGCGATGCATTAAATAATAATCAATCGCTAGCTGTCGTTGATAACGTAACGGAAAGACTCAAAAATATGAAAGGCGTGAAACAGGTCTCCTCAGTCACACAACCTCAGGGAGAGCCAATTGATGGTTTTTACGTCGACAATCAAATGGGATCTGTTACAGACGGAATTTCAAAAACGCAAAATGGTGTAGATCAAATTAATGACGGATTAAAGCAGGCCCAAGAAAAGCTTGCATCTGCGGATTTTTCAAAGGTTAGTCAAATGGTAGATGGTACTGCTAAGCTTCAGGATGGATTGACCGCCTTATCCAATGGATTAGTCCAAATCCAAGCCGGAATAGATAATGGCTCAAGTAAAGCACAATCCATTACGAGTGGTATTGCTACCATCGAAACGAATCTATCAAAAATGAGCGGTGGAGTCGCACTGTTGGCTGATAACTATGGAAAAATGCAGTCTGGATATTCGGAGATGGGTACCCATTACCAAGCTGCAGCAGAGGCTCTTCTTGGTGTGAAAAGTGCACTGTCTCAAATGCAATCGATGGTGACTGCTTTAGGAAGCAGTTATGCCAATGCCAATAGTGACCCAAATTACCAGGCATTAAAACAAACAATTGATCAATTAACATCGTCGTTAAGCCAAATTACCCCTGAAGGGATCCATGCCTTAAATAACAACTATAATGCCGTAACTGCCGGATTCGGCCAAGCAAACAAAAGTCTTTCCAGCATGAGCAGCGGTTTATCGCAAATGGCAAATGGCTTGAAAGAAATTGAAGGCGGACTGGGTCAAGCTTCTTCGGGAATTGGCACCATCGTAACCAATATGGATCGTGTAAACGTCGGGCTTGGCCAGATGAAATCGGGTCAGCAGCTGCTTGCGGACGGTCTAACTGGGTTCAGTGTCTTTGGGCAAAAACTGTCCGAGGTTAACGGTGGTTTAAAACAAATATCTGATGGACTGGGCCAAACCAACGGATTCTTAACGCAGTATAAAACAAATAAAACATTCTTTATTCCGAAAGAAGCATTGGCAGACAAGAATTTTGAAAAATCGATCGACACATTCATGTCCGAAGATCGAAAAATTACCAAGCTGATCGTTGTTTTAAAAGATGATCCATATTCAAAGGAAGCATTGAGTACAATCAACAAAATAAATGCAACGGTTGCAAATGGGCTAAAAGGTACAGAGCTTTCCGATGCCAAATTTGGTACTTCGGGACCAAGTGCGACCACCAATGATATGAATGATATATTGAGCAGGGATCTTAATAGAACAACGACGATTGTCATTATCGGGGTATTGCTTGTGTTGTTCTTTGTGATCAGATCGTTCTGGACACCGGTTTTCATAACTGCATCCCTTGTAGGAGCATATTATGCAGCCATGTTCATCATCAACTTTATTTTCATAGACATACTCGGTTATGAAGGTTTATCTTCCTTTGTTCCATTCTTCTCCTTTATCATCATAGTGGCCTTAGGAGTAGACTATAGTATCTTTCTAATGATGCGCTTTAAGGAGTACCCTCACATGTCGCCGAAACAAGCCATTGTTCTTGCTTCAGCGAATATCGGCGGTGTCATAAATGCTGCCGTCATTATACTTGGGGGCACCTTTGCCACACTGATGCCTTCTGGAATGGTGCTTTTATCGGAATTGGCCATAGCTGTCATTACTGGACTCGTTGTACTTTGCTTTGTACTGCTTCCAATCTTTTTGCCAGCAATGATTGCCTTACCGAGTACACTGGGGAAATTTGTTTTTAGAAAAAAGGAAGTTAACTTAAATTTTGAGGAAAAAGCATTATAAATAAGGAACAGGATTTTAAAGAGATTGTTAAAGGATTCCTGTAAAAAAGGCCGACTCGCTTATATTAAAAGGAGAGTCGGCTTTCTCTTTGTTTTTTTGTTAAAATCTCCAAAAATGGGAAGTCAATATTTTTAAAACCTTCATGTTGTCTTTATTATCAAACAAAAGGTGCGGTAAGGAAATGTTACAGAGGTCCAAGGCTGAGCGATGAAGATCGTGATCAATGGAAACAGGGAATTTGGGCAAGTTCTGAGTTGTAAGCAAGATTTAAGCTTTTTTAAGGGAAGAAGAGAGAGAAGACTTAATGCTTATAGTGCTATGAAGTCGTTGTCTGTAGACAAACTTGTCGGGGCGGACATCAGGTTCGTTATTTTCCCAAAAAGTGTTGTTTTGATAAGCTAAGCGGACATCAGATACTCTATTTGATCATTATTTGGTATGATTCATTGGTTTTTAGATAAATAAGGAATCCTGTGTCCGCTTAAGTCTAGCAAATTGGTAATTTTATTAAAATAAGGACTTCTATGTCCGTTCAAAAACCTAGATTTGATTAGCTTAGATTAATCTAGCCTTTGTAATGGTTCTTATGATATCAATTTGTACTTGATTCATAAGCGCGGTTCTTGTGTTCCAGTTTTCGTCGATAAAATAAGTTAAACGACCATCCAATACATTGGGTGGTTTTTTTATAATAATAATCTTGAAAATTTTGCTGAATTATGAAACTATTAAATGGAAAACCTCTCGCATTCCTCTTATTCTTTCAAACACTTCTTAAAATTTTTGTACTTATTAAATTCCCACTGATCAATTATTCAAAACCATTTCTTGTAACCTCCAAATTGAGTCTTCACCATTTTTCTACCTTAACACTTTTTTCTTCCATGCTTTTTAAAATGGCTGTGTTAAACTTGACTGTTGATTTCGGATACGGGTGCTTCGCTTTCCGTGGGCGATAACGGTAAGCCTCCTCGGAGCTAAGGCGCCTGCGGGGTCTCTCCAGTCCCGTACTCCTCCGCACCCTTCGCTCCAATCAACAATGCAATAAATCAACATTCTTCTTTAACAAAGCCTTTAAAATAAATGTTTAATGAAAAATCAATCTGAAAGGAGTGATAAAACATGTAATCTACTTATTTGCATTTAGAAACTAATCGTCTAGCACAACAATTCTGGTAAATCAATTTAAGGAGGATTTTAAATGGGTCATGATATTTCTGGATACAATAATGCAGGAGAAGAAATTGCTTATGCACGTTTTAGCATGGGGAACTACAATGCTACAATACTATACAATTTACTTGATGCAAATAATTACTATGCAGGAGTTAGTGGAACGGGCGACAGCTCAACATTTTCAATACATCAAATTGAAAAGGCTTTGATTGAATTTAATCAATTTTATAAAAATGAAGAATCACAGTCTGAAAATAAATTTGAAGATTGGGATCAAAAACAAATCCAGAATTTTATACTAAACTGTTTAGCAACAGCCCAAAAAGAGGGGTGTGTAAGTGTGTATTTTGGATAATATTTATTGAATTGTTCCTTCTTCATCTTTCGCTACTTTATACTCCCAACTACTACAATTGAAATTAAACTTCCACGTTGAGCCCCAAAGTTATGTACAGACTAAGTTTCATGAAAGAATGTATCAATATTTCAGTCTCCTTTATAATAGATATTAGGAAATCAGTTTTACCAATTGCCATCTTTACTTATGATCAAAACGTAATGAACTAAACCAATTCAATGTTACTTTCCCCTTTTTTCATGTTTTAACATTTCAGTTCCTGATGCTAGAACTAAAGAAAATGAATTGGCGTGAATATGTACAAACCAATAATCCTGTAGCTGCGGCTCTCCTTAGTAAAATGGGGTACACTGAAAAGGAAAAGGTTCATGTAAAAAGGAATTTTTACGGATGTTAGTAAAAATGGAACTAAATCCAGCTAAAGCAGAACTCATAAACGGCTTCTTTGAAACATATTTAATCTTAAATACACAGGAGGAGGCAAAATTGATGGAAGAAATTAATCAACTGGATAAGCAAGAATCGGAGCAAATATTTAAGTTGCCTAATTCTTGGAGAGAAAAAGGAATAAAAGAAGGTAGTACACAAGCAAGAAGTGAGATAGCCCTAGAAATGCTTAAAGAGGGGATTAGTTTAAACTCAATCGCAAAGATTACAAAGCTCGATTTTAGAGTAATTGAAGAATTAAAGAAAAGACTTTAATCAATCAGAAAGGGCAATAGTGAAAGACATCATCCAGAAAACTGGGTTATGTCTTTTAACTATTTATTAAAAAGGACATCCGCACCTAAGAGTGTGTAAAATCCGCGGATTGAGAGTTTAGGAATTATTTGAAACCCTTCGGTCGATTATGGAAATTAACTAGTAAAGATGAACCTTTGTGGTGAGTGATTTTTATAATACAATTATGTAATAAGATTTATTTGTTCAGCCTAAGTACAGTAGGAGATACAGGTAGTACAAATAAGTTTACGAAAAAGGGAAATATGATGGGGGATATTATGAAAAAAGTAAGCGTTTTGAGAAAAATAGCCGATTCCGGGGTAGTTGCAATTGTTAGAACAGAATCGAAGGAAGAGGCGATCAAAGTATTTGATGCGCTCATTCAGGGGGAATAGGTACCATTGAATTATCACTTACAACACCGGATGCCATCGTGGCAATAAAGGAACTCTCGGACCGTTATGCTGAGAATTCCGAGGTCGTCATAGGTGCAGGAACCGTATTGGACCCGGAAACGGCTAGAATTGCCATACTTGCCGGATCCAAATATATTGTCAGTCCTAGCTTCGATAAACAAACGGCAAAGCTGTGCAATTTATACCAAGTTCCTTATTTGCCAGGCTGCATGACCGTTACGGAAATGCAAACAGCTCTCCAATATGGTGTCGATATCATTAAACTGTTTCCTGGCAACATGTATAAACCTGAGTTTGTACAAGCAGTTAAAGCACCTCTTCCACAGGTTAATATTATGCCAACTGGCGGTGTGACTCTCGACAATTTGGAGCTATGGTACAAGGCAGGCTGTGTGGCAGTAGGTGTTGGCGGGAATTTAACCTGGAGCTGCTAAAATGGGAGATTATGAAAATATCACTCAAAAAGCAAGAAAGTATGTTGAGAGGATAAAAGAAGTAAGACTAGGGTTAAATAAGTAAACCTTTTGTATTGAGGCGAGAAATAATCTAAGGCCATTTATCAACATGGAACTTCATCTGGATTTGGTGGACATGAGGACCCTTATTTTTGTTTTAATCACCATTTTGCTACTTTTAGCGGACATGGAGTCTCTTATTTAACTAAAAACAAATGAATATTGCCTATATATCTACAAATAAGGGATTCTATGTCCACTTAGCCTATCAAAACAACTCTTTTTGACAAAATAGCGGAACGTATGTCCGTATATATAAGAAAGGGAAGCCACTATTGTGTGCTTCCCTTTTCTGCGAAATTTTTCAAAATCCTTGGTTTA
Source organism: Bacillus sp. T3 (assembly GCF_033449965.1). Lineage (NCBI taxonomy): Bacteria > Bacillati > Bacillota > Bacilli > Caryophanales > Bacillaceae > Bacillus > Bacillus sp. T3. The sequence goes on along the minus strand of NZ_CP137761.1, from coordinate 2,784,332 downwards.
ACCTACTTAAACGTATTAGAGCAAACGGCGAAAATCAAATTTTTCAAAGTAAAAGAATCGTACCAATGCTTCAAATTTCCTGTGAATCAACCCAATCCTTCACTTCATAAATTCCAACGATCTCATTTTTTGCTTTTTCAATGACATCGACATTTTCGTCATTCCCTTTATAAAAGATAAAATGGGAAGGCGTTTCCGCTAGTACTCTATATCTTTCAACGGTCCCGTCTTGAGCTTCAACCATATAAATTTTCCCTGAGACGAATTCAAGTGTATGAGCTAAATTTTCCAAGTTCAAACCAACCTCCTGATATGTACTTAATCCTATTTTAATAGAAACCAAACGGAAAAACAGTTTCAAAATAATGAATAATCGAATTTCCAAGGAAAAGTGAAACCAGACTTTCGTGTTTTTGCTATAGTTAAGATAACTTAATGGTCTGGCAAACGAGAAATTCGGGCGATAACAAATTTCACTCGGTCTAGAAGAATAAGGCGTCATGCAGAAAATTGGATAGTACCTGTCACCTTTTTTATCTTTCTAAAAAGTTATCGATTTGTATCAACGACTCACCAATTGACTCCCGAACGACATAGGTATCATTGAGAAAATCATACCTTGTTTTTCCTATATTAATTATGATCAACGGGACACCAGCACCTCTATATTCCGGAAAATGAGAGAACGGTGTGACCTTTAAGCTGCTTCCCAAAGCCAATACACAATCAGCTTGTTCGATTTGTCCGAGAATCGTTTGGAAACCAGCCTCAGTAAACCATTCGCCCGTATCGCCGAAAAGGACAACATCCGGTTTAATGTAGCGTTCCTGAGGATGACCGGTTTGGCACTTGTCGCACACATAGAAGTCGGGCATTTTGCTTTTGCGCAGGACCATTTCGTCTGCGCTATATTGGGTTTGACAGTTTGGACAGGTGGCCGTTTTCATCGTTCCGTGAAATTCAATAACATGCTCGTTTCCCGCCTTTTGATGAAGTCCATCAATGTTTTGGGTAATGATGGATGTAACGCGGCCTTCTTTTTCCCATTTTGCTAAAATTCTATGTCCAGCATTTGGCTCAGCAGCAGGGTGATAGAGATGGTCAAAAGCAAAAAGATAAAATTGGTCCGGATGTTGATAAAAATAATCAATCGACAGAATCGTTTCCAGGTGCCATCTGGTAAATCCCAGTTCGTGAACGAAAATCCTTAATCCCTGACTCTGTACTAATGCCTGCCCCTGTTAAAACAACGATGTTTTTGGCATTTTGAATAAGCTCCGCACATATTTTTGTTTGTTCATTCAACCTAATGCACACTCCTTAAAGAAACTTCTTACTAATAATCATATATCAAAGCGTAAGGGATGAAAATGCTAGTGAAGGGCCTGTCTCTCCTGTAGGATTTTAAACAAAAATAATACATAATAGATTAGAGATAGAAAAAGAAAAAGTTAATCAGTGGAACTGGTGAGGGACATGAGATGAACATTAATAATTTTGAAAACAAGATAGACAAAACAATCGTAAGCAGGGGATACAATTATTACATAAATGGACATGTCGCAGAAGCTTTTGAACAAGGCAATAATGTTTATGCTTTTTATATTGAAGGAAGCGATGACTATGAGGTGTTAGTTGAGCTTGGGGATAACGGTGATATTGTATATTCTGAGTGTGATTGTCCCTATGATTTTGGACCGGTATGTAAACATGAGGTTGCTTCCTATTATAAATTAAATGAAATGTTAAATCCCGTCCCGTCTAGCGGGAAGAAAACGAAAAAAAACCAGAAACGAATTACAATTGAAGAAGTAATGAGTCAGTTACCAAAAGAAGAATTGGTCAATATTATTTTAAATATCGCAAGTAATGATCCGACATTAGAAACCAGTCTCATCCTCAAGTACGCAAAGGGTGATCATGAGCATGAGCTTGAGTCATGTCAGGAGTTAATCAATGCCATTATCAGGAAGTATAAAGGTAGAGAAGGATTTATAAAGTATCGAGAGACGAGCGCGTTTGTTAATGAATTGGGAGATGTTATAGATAAGATAAGAGATACTGCAGATGTACTACTTGCACTAGAGCTTTCCTTACTATTGCTTAAGAAAGCAATTGGGGCGTTTCAATATGCGGATGATTCCGATGGTGATATTGGTTATCTTGTCACGGAAACATTAGAATTAATACAAGAAATTGTTACTAACCAGAACGAGAAAAGCCATCGAAGAACAGAAATATTTGAAAAACTATTAGTTCAGCTCGATCAAGCGGTTTTTGATGGTTGGGAGGATTACAAGATCGAGTTACTTCAAATTTGCTTTGAATTTGCGGATGAAGATAATTTTAGGGCAGAGCTAAGATTGAAAATGGAGTCCATGCTTGTTGATCGTTCAAGTGATCGATACACTGACTATTGGAATGAAAGTTTACTCAAACTATTGTTTCAACTGATTGAGCAATACGGTTCACAGGAAGATGCCGAACAATTTATTTACGAACACCTTCAGTTTTCATCGTTCAGAGAGAAATTAATAACTAACTATCTACAAGCGGAAAATTACCATAAAGTGATCGAAGTGGCGAAAGAAGGAGAAATTCAGGATCAACAATATCGAGGGTTACTATCTAAATGGAAGAAATATCGGTATACAGCCTATAAATCTCTTTCATTAAAAAAGGAACAAAGTCAATTAGCAAAGGAACTTTTGTTAGCGGGTGATTTTGATTATTACCATGACTTAAAAGAAATAGCCCAAGAAGAACATCAGGGTGATTTCTATACAAAATTAAAAGAAGAACTGAAAACTGAAAAAGGCTGGAATCACAGAGACATATTCCTCAAAATGATCGAGTTTGAAAATGATTTGGAAGAAATGTTGGAATTCGTCAGAAAAAATCCTAGTTATATTGAAAATTACTCTAAGAAGCTATCACAGCAATATAAAGAAGAAGTCATTGAAATTTATCAAAAATATATTACCTCCATTGCAAGAAATTCATCCAATCGCAGAGAATATCAAGGTGTATGTCGTAAAATTAAGGAATATAAAAAAATAGCAGGAAAGCCAAAACAAGTGGACCTGATTAACGAACTAATGTCCTTAAATAAAAAAAGACCTGCCTTTTTGGACGAGTTGGGAAAACTTTAATGCTTGATTATGATAAGTATTCCTGCCTTTTTCAAGAACAAAGAAATGAGGAGCGAGACTATGAACAATAAAAAAGTGCTTCAACAGCAGAAGTTAGGTTTTCAATGGAAGGCAGAAAGTCCATTTTTGTTTGCGGTTCATCACAATGATGCCTATCCAGCAGGGAATGAATCACAAGGACCGAATGTTTCGTTAGCAGGAAGAAATTTAGGCGAAGATTTTACTGGAAAAGACGGATTTCGGATGTATCATGGACAAACAGTTCCAGGATTTCCATACCATCCTCACAGGGGCTTTGAAACGGTAACAGTAGTTTTAGAAGGGTTCGTCGACCATTTTGACTCAACGGGAGCTTCAGGGCGATATGGAAATGGTGATGTCCAGTGGTTAACAACGGGGAAGGGATGCTTGCATTCAGAGATGTTTCCACTTGTTCATCAGGATCAGGACAATCCGCTTGAGCTTTTTCAAATTTGGTTAAATCTTGCCTCTGAAAATAAAATGGCAGATCCGGAATATAAAATGTTATGGGCAGAGGACATTCCGGTGATTGAGTTAACGGCAGATAACGGGAAGAAAACAACGATCAGGCTTATTTCAGGATCACTGGATGGAAAGGAAAGTCTTGAACCAAATAAGGCATCATGGGCCAAAGACGAGAACCATCATGTGGGGATTTACCTCATTTCTATGGAACCAGAAGCATCCGTTACATTACCGGCTGTTTCAGCGACACTCAATCGCAATTTATATTTTTACAAAGGAAATGAACTAAAAATTGAGGATGAAGTGATTACAGGAGGGAATCAGGCCAAACTGGCAGGTGAACAAGAACTGACCATCGTAAATGGAGCAAAAGAAAGTCATCTTCTTGTTTTAGAAGGTGAACCGATCACTGAACCGATTGCTCAATACGGCCCATTCGTAATGAATACAGAGGAAGAGATTCGCGAAGCACTTCGGGATTATCAAAAAACAAAATTTGGAGGCTGGCCATGGAGCCGACCAGACCAAGTAAATGACCGTAACTCAGGAAGATTTGCCCGCTATTCTGATGGTAAAATTGAAAAGAGATAGGTTTACATAATGAGAAAGGGAACCTGATTTAATTTTAACGTGTTCTCTTTTCGGTTTGCTAACTCATAAATTAGCTCGGTAAATAGGATGTGAAATCAAAATGATTTTCATATCCTATTTTTTGTTGTCTCAGCTACAGTATGCAAAATTTGTATATAAGTTTTCATGATTCAGAATAATGTTAAATTTATTTTGGTTAATTGTGGTAAAGTTTATATATAGGGGGGTGAAGAAGTGGCAATAGGAGTAGCGTTACTTGAATTGACTGGATCAATATTACTAGGTTATAAATCAAGTCGTGGTATGTCAGAGAAAAGAAAATTAATCATTTGGGGAATAGCCATAATGTTTGGAATAGCTCCGTTCCTTTCATGGTTAGTAGGAATTTCAGTTGGAGTGTATGTCGGTGATGGTTTCGCTGGAGCAGGGGCTATGGTAATGTTGTTTGGCGTTCTTTTCTTGATTGGGCTTATTACACTCCTAGTTGGTATCTTTAAAAAGAATACAGAAACTAAATAGTTTTTTGTTCTTGTCATTAATTTTAATGCAGGCCTAATACTACCATTTTATCATACCAATTAAAATAGATAGAACACCCGCTCTGTTTGGTAAAACGGAACAAATCGAATGGTGCCTGACATCTTGTCACCTTTTTTCTCTGCGGAAATTCTAATTAGCTGGTATAATAAAATAAAAATTAGGGGAGGTTTTAATGTGGAAAAAATATTGGAACAAATATTGGGCGAGCTCAAAGGCCTTAAAACTGGTCAAGTTCGATTAGAAACTGGTCAAGATCGATTAGAAATTGGTCAAAATCGATTAGAAACTAAGATTGATAGTCTTAGAAGCTCAATTGTTAAAGATTTGACACCATATGTTGAAAACGTGGAGAAACATGTTGAAGACAGCAAAAATGAAATTCACGAGCGTTTTGACCGCTTAGATAGACAGGTACGTATGATTGATGCAGATCTAGATGGATTAAATATCCAAGTGCAGAAAAATAAAAGAGATATTGAAAAGTTTAAACAAAATTAATGCTATAGTAATGTAAAATTAAATATGCAAAAAACAAAATTAGTTACATTTTCGATTGCAAATTCAATTATTGCGAAAGGAAACGGAACCCGTTAAATTTTTTATCGTTAGTGTTTTGAAAACATTTCTCTCCGTACGATTGGTAATATTCCATTAACGGTATAATCAAAATAATGGTCATAATACCATTCAGCCTCTGCCTGATAGTTCCTTCATTTATAAAACCTGCAAATCCAATAGTTTTCTTTGAAAAAAAATAATATTATTTCAGCATATCCTATTAAATATCCTCAGATTAATCCTTAGATAAAATAAGAGAAGACGTTAGATTTTAAAAAAATCTCTTAATGCAATTTCAAATGTTTTAAATGAAGCAACAGAAAGTCATCTTTTAGTTTTAGAAGGTGAATCAATTCCTGAACCGATTGCACAGTACGGTGCGTTTGTAATGAACACAGAAGAAGAGATTCGCGAAGCACTCTGGGATTATCAAAAAACAAAATTTGGAGTCAGGCCATGGAACCGCCCAGATCCAGTAAATGAACGTAACTCCTGGAAGATTTGCCCACTATCCTGATGATAAAATTGAAAAGAGATAGGTTTACATAATGAAAAGGGAGCCATATTCATGCTCCCTTTTGAACTATTAATGCATCGAATTCATTGCCGAATGTTGAACGATGACACGTCGGATAAAGAATGCTAGAAACAAACTGATCAGTGTCACAATCATTGCAAACAAGAACACGTTCTGCGAACCTAACGTCATGGCATTAGCAACTTCAGTTGGCTCGGTGGGAGCTGTGGACTTGTGCATATATTGCTCCATACCACTTGTTAAAATAATGATTGCAACAGTTGTACCAATTGCACCCGCAACCTGTTGTAGCGTGTTCATGACGGCCGTACCATGCGGGTAAAGTTCTGGCGGCAGTTGGTTCAGTCCATTGGTTTGTGCCGGCATCCAAACCATCGAGATCCCAACCATCAGTCCTATATGCAGGGCTACGATATACACAATCGAAGAAGAAGGCGTAATCTCGGAAAGGCCCCATAACATAAACGCAACGACTGCAAGACCAGAAATCACGAGCCATTTTGGACCATATTTGTCAAATAAACGCCCCATTCGCGGAGAAAGTATACCGTTTAGGGCACTTCCCGGCAAAAGCATAAGCCCGGCGGTGAACGCGGATAGCTTCATCCCATTTTGAAGAAACATTGGCAGGATAATCATGCTAGATAAGATAATCATCATACAAGACAATACCATAAGCAGGCCAACATTATACATTGGGAATTTAAACACACCTAGGTCCATCATTGGCTCACGCATATACACTTGGCGCAGCGTGAACAGGACGAGAGCAACCAGACCAATGATGATGAAATAAATAACGGCTGGGCTGGTCCAGTTCTCCGCACCTTCACCCGCTTTGCTAAAACCAAAAACAACCCCGCCAAAGCCGATCGTTGATAATACGACTGACAGGAGATCAATTTTAGGCTTTGTAACTTCAGATACATTTTCCAAGTACTTTAACCCTACCAACAGACCGAAGACTAAAAACGGTAGTGATAGCCAGAAGATATAGTGCCATGTGAAATATTCGATTAGAAGCCCTGCAACAGTCGGGCCAATCGCAGGAGCGAACATAATGACTAATCCTACAAATCCCATCGCTGCACCACGCTTATCAGGTGGATACACAACGAGGATTGTATTGAACATAAGCGGTATTAATATACCCATACCGACCGCCTGTAGAACGCGAGCAAACATCAGCATTTCGAAATTGATCGCCAGTGCGGCTATCAATGTACCCAAAATCGAACTCACAAGAGAACCAATAAATAATTGTCTCGTCGAAAACCACTGTAGGAGCAAGCCTGTCATTGGCATCAGAATGCCAAGAGTAAGCAGGAATCCCGTCGTCAACCATTGTGCAGTAGCAGCCGTAATTTGGAATACAACCATTAAATTACTGATTGCGATGTTGAGTGCTGTTTCACTGAACATACCAACAAAACCACAGATGAGCAGAGACGACATGATTGCCTTCGTATTATATTGTTTCATTCTCGGATTCCACTCCTCTCTGATTTCTATATTTAACACATTTGTTAAATGAGTTACCTGTTATATTTTATTGTCCACTCCTTATTGTGTCAATGAAAGAGTACCCATGGGATGTCCATAAGTATTTCCAGGCAGAATAACCCTCCACCTGTTTATTGTTCTATTTTTTCATCTGGTTCGTAAGATTAAATGTGTATGACGAATTGGAGGAAGATGAATGAAAGCAATTGTATATGAAAAATACGGACCCCCAGAGGTTCTTCAACTGAAAAATGTTAAAAAACCTGTTCCAAAAGAAAAAGAAATATTAGTAAAAGTGAAGGCAACAACTGTTTCAGTAGCAGATATTCGATCTCGAAGTTTTTCAGTACCTCGAATGATTTGGCTTCCTGCCCGTATCACTCTTGGTCTTAGAAAACCTAAAAAAGAGATATTAGGGATGGAGTTAGCTGGAGAAGTGGAGTCGATAGGGGAAGAGGTTAAAAGGTTTAACAAAGGCGATCAGGTATTTGCTGCTTCACTTAATGGTTTTGGTGCTTACGCAGAATATATATGTCTAGCAGAAAACGGACCCGTAACCCATAAACCATCCAATATTACCTATGAGGAAGCAGCAGCCATTCCAATTGGGGCACGTACTGCATTATATTTTCTAAGAAAAGCCAACATTCAAAGAGGCCAAAAGGTTCTCGTTTATGGTGCTTCAGGAAGTGTTGGAAGTTATGCCGTCCAGCTCGCAAAGTATTTTGGGGCTTATGTAACGGGTGTATGCAGTTCAGCCAATTTAGATTTGGTGAAGTCTTTGGGAGCCGATAAGGTCATTGATTACACTGCTGAGGATTTTACTAGTAGTGGCGAAACTTATGATGTTATTTTTGAAGCAGTAAACAAAAGTTCTTTTTCAGCTTGTATGAAAGTTTTAAAAGACAATGGTACTTATATCAATATCACCGAACCGCTTCCTAGTGGACAGATGCTATGGACAAAATTGACAAGTAGTAAAAAATTACTATTAAGTCGAAATTCACCGGAAACGGCTGAAGCGTTAAACTTTCTCAAAGTCCTTATTGAAAATGGGAAAATAAAAGCCTTAATCGACCGCTCCTATTCCATCGAAGATATAATCGAAGCTCACAAATATGTTGAAAAAGGACACAAAAAAGGGAATGTTGTTATAACTATCAGTTGAAACAGGGGATCGACCGTCCCCCCTGTAAAAGTGACTGAAAATCATCCTTATTTAGAAAAAATAAATTTATGAAGTTTTAGAAAGGGAATTTGAGAATATATGTCCACCAAGGGACTTCGAAAAAATACTGTTAACGATAGTATGATTATGTTAACATATAAAAACTAGGAGATCGTCCCTAGTTTATCTGTAATAATATTAAAAAGAGATATAACTTTTAATATTATTGTTATGAATGAATTTCTCTCCATTCGCTTGCTAATACTCCATAAACGGTATGATCAACAAAATGGTCATAAAGCCATTCAGCTTGCCTGATCGTTCCTTCATTAATAAAGCCTAATCTTTCTGGGACATTCCTGCTGTTTTTATTCTCGACGGCAGCACGAATTTCTACTTTATTTAAGTGGAGATAATGAAAAGCATAGTTGGTCAACGCTTTAGCAACGTTGGTCATAATCCCGTTTCCTTGATATTCTTCTCCAAGCCAATATCCAATATAGGCCGTCTTGTTGGACCAATTAAGACTATTAAAGCCTGCAACTCCAACCATTTCACCATTGAATAAAATAACCGTAGTTAAACTTTTATTTTCAGAATATCCTTTTAAACAGCCTCGGATAAATTCTTTCGTATCTTCGACATGATTGGTGATGTCAAGCCATGGCAGCCATTCTCGTAAATAATTTCTCGATTTGTCTGTTAGTTCAAAAACTCTTTCAGCATCATTTAACTCAATTAATTTTAATGAAACTTTCTCATCAATCTTGTGTAGGAACATAATCATACCCCCAAGTTTGTATTTATTTTATTATAATAGTCTATTGTTTTTTTAGGAAAATAAAAAATGGAATAGGTTCGAAGATAGGTGGGGTCATTCACAAAGTGGACTGAATATATGATGAAATGTGGTAAATAAAAAGAGTCAACACGGGTGGTGGACTTATTGAAAAAATTTGTAATAGACGGCCAAGTATTTGATTATCATGGGCCGAGAAGTGTTATTGAGGGACTTTGCTCGATGCAAGGGCAGGACTATTCCTACACCGAGTTTTTTCAGGTTTTAAAGAAACGACTTCGGATGTGGACGGGTCAAGAGGAAGTCGCGTTTTATAATGAAGATCAGGTTGTGGAATTATTGCAGGAGTTAAATCCATTGGCCATTTCCGAATGATTTCGGGAATGGTCAATTTTTATAAGGGAAATGTAGATGATACCTGTAAAAAATGCGAATATATAGAGCCCAAAGAACAACAGGTGACAGGCATCATCCAGAAACTTGGATGGAGCTTGTCACCTTTTTTGTTTTAACAAAAAAAGGCTAATTTAAAAATTTGAAGCATGTGAATAAGGCGGACATGAGGGACCTTATTTTTGATTTTTCCGCCGTTTATCTACTCTAGGAGGACAAGAGATATCTTATTTTAATAAAAGCCAATGAATATTGCTCACTTTCTGGCAAATAGAGGATCTAGTGTCCAGTTAGCCTACGAAAACCACACTTTTTGTCAAAATAACGGAACGTATGTCCACTTAATTCTACACAATCCTATGTATCTCTTCATTAAGCTTATTTCGGTCCCATAAGATGATATTGTTTTTACTCGCTAAATCTAAAGCCTGTCTAGTGTAACTGGAATTTGTAATAACCATTCCGTGTGTACAGTTATGATAATTAATACCTGCAACCGTTTCTTGAATTGCTTTATTTCCAACAGGATTTGAATAGCACTTAGCTTGAACTCCAATTCTCTTTCCGTCTTTTTCGATGATTAAATCAATACCTTGATCTTGAGAATAGCCAGTAGGCAATACTTTATAGCCGCGTTGGCTAAAAAAGTCACCCAAAAAATCTTCAAATTCATAGCCTGACATAAGATCAATATCATTAATAGTAGTAGGAACTTGTTCAACCGGTTTGTACTTTGATTTAGAAAGATTATATCTCTCAATAACTCTTTTTGCTGTAGCTTCATCTACTTCGAATTCAAAAATGGACAAACGAGCATTGGGATTTACACTAGAATAATCCACTCCAACAGATAGAATATGTAATGTCTTACTAAAAATTAACCCTTTCCTTACTTCCGTTTTATAATCAATAAGTAATTGTGAGACAGAATTGAAAGAATACTCGACACCTTCATTCTCCCAACCTGGTCGAGCGTCGTGAAATTCAAAAAATGTTGTAAACAGTGAGCCTTTGACAAGTCTGCCTTTATAGAAATTTTTGTCCTCGTGATATTTACCTTGAAAATGGCCAATAACTTCTCGATTATGTTCATCATAAATAGTAAATTCGTTTAGATTTAATGACATATGATTCACCTCAGATTGATGTTACTTGCTGTTCAAATATATGCTTAAGTCACTGTGTCAACCTGAATATTCTCCAATATTAACTATAGGGAAAGTATTTGGTTACGAATTGCACTTGAAATGAAGGTAGGTTATTTAACAAATCCACTGATGTATTGATAAATTTCTTCTAATTCTTGTTCTTTGCCCACAATGCAATTCGGATATTGTTTAATCTCTGCCACACTTGTAATTTTAAAATCATTAGGAGTGGGGAGCCCAGATGCGCAAATCACCAAAAAGTCTGCAAAAAAAATCAAGCCCGTCAGCGCCGACGTTTTGATGGTCATTTGCCCCATTGTCCGACCGGCAAACAATCCCTTCATCGCACTTTTCCCACCAGTCCTTTCAATTACAATCCTTGTCTCATCAACCATCACTTTTGTTCCTGATTTTAAATCGAACGTTTTCATCGGTTCATCTCCTCATAATAGCGACTTAAGTTTTCTAGTGATAATTAGTCATCTGCGAATGATCCAATTCATTCATTTGGGAATTTGTATATAACTTAGAGGGGCGCTATTTCATTTCGAATAAATAATTACTGTCATCTGCACCAAGCATGATTTGACCTCTTTGGTTATAGGGAATTCTTCCGGAATGCCAGTAAATTCCCAAATGGTTTCTTACTTGGGTCATGGATCCACACCCAAATGGCATCAATTCCAGTGCTTCTTTTTTCTTTTTTCACTTCCTCCACAATGGTCCTCAAATCATCCTCACTTGTTGCTTCTGTTGTCACTCGTAAATACAAACCATTTCCTTGCTGGTCCTCTTCTACAATTTTATACTCAACATCGTTGGAAATATCAATGATTAAAATAACAACAACAGTCAAGAAGAATACCGCGAATATACCAGCAATGATTTTTAAGACTTTTTTCATTTCTTACCCTCCGCATTTTGTACCTTGATATTTAACGTATATATTTTTCTAGAACCTTATTTTCAGAATTTATTATCAATCAAAGGTATGTGACCTTACTTCAGGCTTAGTGTTCCACAAGGAATGAATTAATATTTTTTATTGTTTTGTTGGCAGTTTGGAACTTTTTATCATGAATGATTCCATTATCGAACGGGAAAAATCCTGTTATCTCACTAATTGGCCGATAAGAACAATAATGATTTTTGTGAAAAAATAAAGAGTAAAAGCCCTCAACGGAGAAACTTATCTTATAAGGAGTGGTTCTCATGTATTCGATCGAGATAAGGCATGAAGGATTACATAAGTACCGTATGATTAAAGGAAATGATAGGAATGTAGTGGAGCAAAAAGCGTTTATTCAAAAGCAGCAGTGGGATGAAATGTGGGAAAAGAAACAGGAAGCGGAAAGAAAAAAGCGTGAACGTGAAAATGCCGTGATGGAAAAAGCCCAGAAAAAGTCAATGGCCGAACAGCAAACACTAGAGGCACAAAAACAACTGGAAATGATTGATAATACATTACTACATACATTAAACATCGATGACAAAGTCGATTGGAATTCTTTAAAGGATCGTTCGAAGTTTTCAATTCCAAAACCGAAAAGCCCACGTGATCCATCCTATCCACCTAAGCCAGAGAAAAAGTCCTTTATGCCAACATTAAGTCTTATTGATAAAATTTTACTCTCAAGTAAACATAAAAAAATGGATCAGGCTAACCAAGCATACGAGGCTGCATTAGAGAAACATCAAGTTATGGTGAAGAGTATTCAAGAAAAGTATGTAAGAGATTATGCTATATATGAAGAAGACTTGAAAAAATGGAAGAAACAAGAAAATTTATTCGAGACGAAAAAGAACGAAAAGAACGATGCAATTGACAAGAAAAAGCAGCAGTATTTAACTGGAGAAACAGAAGCAATCATTGAATACTGTGATATTGTCTTATCAAATTCCGTATACCCTGATTATTTTCCACAAGAATTTGAAATTGATTATAATCCTGCCAATCGGACATTAATCGTTGAATACAGTCTCCCTGATCTTTCGGATTTGCCTACTCTAAAAGAGGTAAAATATGTCGCAACAAAAGATGAATACAAAGAATCGTTTACTACTGAAGCAGCGCTAAGAAAAATGTACGATAAACTCCTTTACGATATTACATTGCGTACCCTGCATGAATTGTTTGAAGCAGACAAAATTAATGCAGTTGACTCGATTGTATATAACGGTTGGGTTAATACGATAAATAAAGCAACTGGTAAAAATGAGAACATTTGTATTCTCTCGATACAAACAAATAAGCCAGAGTTTATGGAAATTAATTTGAAATTAGTAGACTCAAAAACATGTTTTAAAAACTTAAAAGGGGTTGGCAGTAGTAAATTATTTAGTCTGACCCCAATTGCCCCAATTCTTAAAATAAACAAAGAGGATAGCCGATTTGTTGAATCATATGGCGTAACGGCCGATATTGACAATGAAACCAATTTAGCTGCAATGGACTGGCAGGATTTTGAGCATTTAATAAGAGAGCTTTTCGAGAAAGAATTTAACAGTTCGGGTGGAGAAGTTAAGATTACAAGGGCTAGTAGGGATGGTGGAGTGGACGCAATAGCATTTGATCCCGATCCGATTAGAGGTGGGAAAATTGTCATTCAAGCAAAAAGGTATACAAATGTCGTGGGTGTGTCCGCAGTTCGTGATTTATATGGAACCGTAATGAATGAAGGTGCGACAAAAGGTATCTTAGTCTCGACCGCAGATTTTGGTCCTGATGCATACAGCTTTGTAAAGGACAAGCCACTCACATTATTAAATGGCAGCAATCTGTTACACCTTCTCCATAAGCATGGACATCAGGCCAAAATCGATCTAAAAGAGGCAAAAATGTTAATGAATCAGAGATAGTGGTTTTTCTTATACTTGTACATGGTGGAACTATGCACGCTTAGCCTCTACTTAATTGGTACCCAAATTTCACAGGATGGATTCGGATAAGCTCCAACATATACCTCTAAAGAGGGGATACTAGCAGGTTGGTATCCATTAGCTGGGAACCACTCTGAAAATATTTGTTTCCACGTATGAGTGATGGCTTCTGGTATTGAACCGTTTACCTCGAATACCACCCATTTCGAAGCAGGTATTTCAAGGCTGGAAAAGCCATTTGGTACATGGTCTCCTCTAAAGGCTGTGGCGATCCAATAATCCATTCTGTCTTCCATTACTTGATAATTATCGGTAATTCCTAATATTCCTTTTATAGACCCGCTATTTAGTTCGGCTAATGAATCAAGGGTTCCATCTTGAGCGACTTTTCCCCAGAGCTTTGGAATCGTTGCATCGGTGTCCTTTGTCGTACATGAAATGTTCTCTCTAATACCAATTACTTGGAATGCCTCAGTTTCTATCATTTTGTATTTCATTGGTTCGGCTCCTTTCAAACTAACCAGTTAGATCTGGCGGTTATAGGATTTTAGACTTGCATTGTCTTTTCCTACTTCATTTGTCTTATCCTTGCTGTTTACGAAATGCTTTTAAACATCCTTCAGGAATATCGTAGCCATATTTATCGGCAATATCAATCGTCTAGTTATTGTAAATTTTACCGAGTAAATAATCTTCGATGTAATCATTCACCATTTGCAACCATTCAACTAATGCCACATATCTTAACTCCCTAAAAAATAAAAATTAGGTTTTTCAGGTTAGAGCCTTGCTTTAAATAAATGAAAACCATAAAGGTATTTAAGATTTTTGTATTGAATATATATAATGGGAAAAAATCCCTAAGAGACCTGGAGGGACCGTGAAATAAATGACTAGTTTCATAAGCGTATCTGGTTTGTATAAATCGTTTGGTCAACAAAAAGTATTAGAAAATGTTAACTTCAAGGTGGAAAAAGGGGAAATAGTAGGGTTATTGGGCCCCAATGGGTCAGGGAAAACGACCTTTATCCGTATTTTGAACGGAGTGATTAAACCGGAAAAGGGGTCGATTTTATTAAATGGAATGGACCCAGACACAGAGGGAGATTCAATTAGAAAAATATCTGGAATCGTGACGGAAAGTGCGGGACTGTATCACCAGATGAGTGGAAAAGAGAACCTGGAATTATTCGCTGAATTATATGGGGTCACAGATAAGAAGAGAGTGACAGTGCTACTTGACCTGTTTGATTTGACAGAGCATCGCGATAAACCAGTGGGAAAGTATAGTACCTGGAATGAAAAAGCGGTTGGCATTGGCTAAAGCGCTGTTACATAAACCCGACATTCTGTTTTTAGATGAACCGACAAATGGATTGGATCCTGATGGAATTCAGATGGTCTTATCCTATTTGAAAAAATATAATCAGGAAACAGGGACCACGATGATTATTTGTTCACATGTCCTCCATCAATTGGAGACAATCTGTGATTCTTTTGCTTTTATCGAAAATGGAACGATAGCGGAACAAGGAACATTAACAGAGTTAGAGGAAAAATATGTTCAAAATGTCACCGTTAAAGTGAATACGACATTTAAACCACAAAATAACCATTTCTCTGGGTTTCCTTGCAGAGTAATAGAAGATTCCATGGTGGCGTTCGATTTGCCTTCAAAAAATGATATCCCCGATGTGCTAAATAGCTTGCTAAAAACGGATCCTGTTTATTCGGTTACGATCATGAACAATGATTTACAATCGATTTATTTCAAGGTAAGGGGGTATAAATAATGGGTACCTATATTAGCAAAGCTTTGATTAAAAAAGATCTAAAAGATATTTTTAGAAGTAAAACATTGCTGGTAACCATGATTATCATCCCGATTCTGTTTTCGGTTATTTTCCCTTCCATTTTGGTGGGAAGTGCTCTATTTTTTGATGCCGAAAAAATTGCCGGAAATGATGTACAGAAACTAATAGATTCTTTTCTAAAGAGTACTACGGGTGATAAGTTTTCTTCTTATACAATGGAGCAGCAAATTATTTATGTGTTCATAAATTTTATGCTACCAAACTTATTTTTGCTGGTACCGATTATTACAGCGATGTCAGTGGCCGCTAACAGCTTTGTTGGAGAGAAGGAAAACCGAACGCTTGAAAGTTTATTATTTTCTCCAATCTCCATTAAAAAGCTATTCTTGAGCAAGACAATCGCATCATTCTTACCGCCATTTTGTGTATCTGTCATCAGTTTTGTACTGTGTGGAGTCATTATCAATTCTTTGGGGTATCAATTGTTTGGTGAGCTGATCTTCCCATCGGGTAACTGGGTGGCATTAATCACCGGTCTTTCCCCAATGGTGATCCTGCTGACGGTACTGCTGAATATCCTTATATCATCAAGGGTGAAAACGTATCAGGAGGCCCAGAACTTTGGAGGCATTATCCTTCTACCAGTCATTGCACTGTTGATTGGCCAGGTTAGCGGACTGTTTTTACTTGGAGTTCAGTTAATCATTCTGATTTCAGTAGGACTATTCATTGTGAATCTGGTGTTATGGAGCATTATTGCAAAAAATAATGACCGATACTTATTGTTTGAAAAGCAGATTCACTAGACTAGAATAAATCTGAAGGTTTAACCATTCATCTTTGCTTTCAACAGTTGGGTCTAAAAACTAGGTGATTTTAGTACTAATATTTTTACTAATAGAATCAGTCTTTTATTAAAATTTTATTTTAAAAAAACTGAAAGCCCGTGGTGGACTTTCAGTTTTTCTTTTTCAATCGCAATAAATTAAAATTCAGCATATTTTCTAAGTCTTACTTGTAAACCAAATTTGTCAAAAGGTGCACTCTATATGATGATGATTAAGCCCAATTTTTAAGTTTAGAAGTTTTCCCGATTCCTGGGTTGAAGCTGTTGGTTGGGTCGCCATTTTTGTAGTGATCAACCAGCGATGGTGCGGCTTCATATAGATGACCGACATTATGCTCCGCTGGATAAATCGCACCGCGTGCATCCAGAAGCTTCAACATTTTTTCCTTCAAGGCATGCGCATCGACTCCTTTTTTCACGATGTAGTCCTGATGCAGCACGTGGCAAAGGAAATGTCCATAATAAAGCTTATGCACAATCTGGCTGGAGATTTCCTCGGGCAGTTCTTCGAACCAGTCCATATCATTACGTCTCAAGGCGATATCCAGTGCCAAAATATCATCGACTTCGTCTTGATGCACCTCCTGGAACCGAATCGCAGCGCCTGCCGCCACAAACCGATGCAAGAAAGCATCCGCCCCTTCTTTTGGCGTGCAAACAAAGAAATCACCTTCAGCTTCTTTAAAAAGTTCTGTCAGATAAGCCTCCGCCTCAGCGCCACCTTCGCCTGACATTTTGAGCATTAGATGGTGTTCATACTTTTCGCGGAATTCTTCCATTCTTTTTGGCAAATGGTTCGGGAAAAGATAGCTGAGTTTTTGCAAGATACGGTCAGGAAGATAAGGCTTAAAGATTTTCATTTTGTCCAAAATCCGCTCTGCATTCGCTTTTAAGGCAAAAAGGTAAGGCAAACGGTCAGTACCAAGTTTATTGATGACAATAAATGAATCTTTACCGTATTTTTTGGCAATATCATATATCTCACGGTGCATGTATTCGCCAGCGACAGGGAGGTTTTCGAACTCCGATAGTGCTTTTCTCCGAATCATTTCTAGCACGCGCGGGGTATTGGTTCCAATATAGAAAACCTTTTCATTTTGTTCTTTCGGAAAAGTATCGAGCCGAACGGCGAAAACAGCAATTTTGCCAGCAGAACCTGAAGATTCATAGAGCTGATTGGGGTCAGCGTTGTATCTAGCAGGGCTATCTGCATCAATGTCGCGCACGCGCGTTTGATAAGTATGATTGTGCCCGTGTTTTGAGGATTCAGGGACAGCATCCAGATCGAAATTTCCAGCATCAAGATTGGCAACGATTTCTTCAGGTGTATCGCCTAGGTCGATTCCAAGGTGATTCACCAGTTGCAACTCGCCATTTTCATCAACACGGGCAAAAAGTGACAGCTCAGTATAAGCAGGGCCGCGTTTGACAAGTGAGCCGCCCGAGTTATTACAAATCCCGCCGATGGCTGATGCACCGAGACATGACGAGCCAATCACAGAATGTGGTTCTCTCCCAAGCGGTTTCAACGCATTTTCAAGTGTATAGAGTGTTGTGCCTGGAAAGGCCAAAACTTGAGTGCCTTGGTTGATTAACTGAAGGTTGTCCATCCGTGTGGTTGACACTATGATGACCTCACGATCATAGCCGCCTGCAGGAACAGAGCCTTCTGTCAAACTTGTATTTGCCGCTTGCATAATGATGATTTTGTCAAATTTGACAGCCGCTTTTAGGATTTGCCAGAGCTCTGTCAAATTTCCTGGCTTAACGACAGCTAGTGCATCCCCGCGTCCTGAGCGATAGCCTTTGCGATATCGTAAGGTTTTTGAGGGGTTGGTAATGATATATTTGCGATCTAAAATCGCTTCAAGTGCAGTTATAAATGGATTCTCCATACTCCTGGCCTCCTAAATACGAAAAGAATTCCTAGTAAAAGGACTCATGAATGATTTTGTGAGCGGTTACATTTTTGCGTGATTGATAAACTTTATGAAACTTTTGTTACAATCTTATTACTCTACTAATATAATAAATCTAAATTAATGACATATCAATAGTAAAAATATAATTAACTTGATATAACGATCGGTTGCTTAAGAGGCAGATCATAAATCGTATCATATAGCAGTTGGGATTCCAGTCGAGTAAGAAGTAATTTGTCGTGTCTTTGGAGGCTAATGGTAAATTTCATTGATAAAAAGAAATTAGGGGAGTTTTATAGAAAAGAAACTCATTTGTTTTTTTAATATAAATGTTTTTTCTATGAGGCCATTACCATATGATACTTAAAGGATCGGTGTACAAAATGATAAATTATTATATTGACGGATTAACGAAGGGTCAAAGAGTTGGGGTAGAAATACGACGTGGCTGTCCCACTTTTGTATAGGGATAGCTTCTTCAATTTAAATCATTAAAAATACTATTTACGGGTGCATTTATAGATGTTCAGGCTGTAAATCCTGCAGCTTTTCATAGATTAGTAAGGTTATTAGTAAAAAAAGGATGTAGTTGAAGATTTATTAGGTGGGGTACCATGCCAATTCACAACAAACTAGTCAGTGTTCGCATTCCAGAAATAATCAAAAAAAACTGAAAACAGTTCTTTACTCGAATATTAACTGACGATGAATACATAAAAGAGCTAAAGAAAAAATCCTATGAAGAACTCGAGGAATATATTAAAGCTTAAAATGATGATGACGCCATCGAAGAGCTGCTGGCCTACAAGAAATTATCCATGCTCTCGCTGAATGTCATGGTACATCTTTCGAAAAATTAGAGGCAGTCCGTAAGCATAAGGCAGAAAAGCGGGGTGGCTTCAAAGAAAAAATCTTCTTAATCGAGGTTGAAGATGAGTAAAGTTCGGTTAATAACCAATAATCTCGGAAAGCAGATGTTGGAGCAAATTGAAACAGCTTCTTTGTATTATTATTTTGAAGTTGAAAATTTCACTAATAGAGAATCTGGAAAAATGAAATGGCAAGGAGTATTCTTTATGCCACAGCATGTAATGCTATGGCATTATATAACTTAGCGTTGTTAATGTTCTTCCATTAAAACGAAGCATTTGCCGTCTTCTAAGTAGCTACTTAGTGCTTTAAAGACGGGCATACCATTTTCTAAATTAATGAATGTATCTGTTTTATATGGATTATAATATACTGGTTTCCAATTGCTAGATTTAATTATTTCTTTATTACTTTCTAAATAGGTACCAACAATAAAAGCATGAATATTTTTTTGTCGTTCTTTTCTAGTTCTCAATTGTTCAGGCTCGTCCAATTTTCATTTCTACATCAGTTAAAAGAAGACTATCGGCATATGCAATTATCCTTCTTGTTTTTTTGTCCTGAATTGAAAATACATTCTTTCTAATGTTTCTGTAAACTCTAACTGCTTGTCCATTTTTAAGTTCTTTTCCACACAATACATATATCATGATTTACACCTCTATGATGCAATTAAATAGTAACTTTATTGTCTGATAAATTTTAAAGAAAGATTACTGAGCATTCTGTATCAAAGCTATTCTGTTTGTTATTAATGAGATAATTCCTCGATGTTATAAATATATTTATATCCTTCCTCAAAAAATTTAATCATCTATTATTTGGGGTTTCTGAGACTATGTTTAAAATAATCCTCTCTTTAGGGTACTTTTAGGTTAAAATGGAATTAAATGTTTTCTTGTGAAAAACAAAAAGATTTTAAGGTGGCGTTTAAAAAATGGGCTTTGGTCAACACCAAACATTCTATTTAAGGCAGCAATGGCTTACTAAAGGTTTAATAGAAGTAAACAAGAATCCCCGATTTTTCTATGAACCTGAGCATTTTGAAATTTTAGGTGTAGGTAAAAATATGGCCAAATCAATTAGACATTGGCTAAACGTAACACAACTAATCGTGGAAAAACGTTCTATTAAAACTGAATTTGCCATGACGGATTTAGCTAGAGTTATTTTTAAATATGATCCATATATAAAAAATAGATATACATTGTATATATTGCACTATATTCTAGTAACTGAAAAAAATGAAGCATCAACTTGGTATTGGTTCTTTAATGTATTTAATGAACGTGTTTTTACAAAACAGATGCTTGTAGGAAAATTGGAAAAATGGGTGAAGGAGAACTTTGAAAAAGAAGTATCGCTGAACTCATTAAAACGAGATGTAGATTGTCTTATTCAACTTTATACAACGAAAGACTATAGCAACCAAACGCCTGAAGATGTAATTAGAAGTCCATTCGAATCATTAGGATTAATACATCAAACGATAGGTGCAAATTTCGTTAAATCAGAAACGCCTTATAATTTAATAGCAAATATTCTCTACATAACTCTCTTAAAATATTCAGAGAAACATGACATAAAAGAAGTGAGCCTTAACGATTTAATAGACGGGGAAGAGTTGTGGGGGAAAGTATTTAATTTAAATCGAGATGCTATTATTAAGTACTTAGAGGAAGTGCAAAAACACTATCCAATTATATTTACTAGAACAAATCGTTTAGATGTGATTCGTTTAAATACAGATACATCGTGGTTAGATGAAATGAAAGTAGCTTACGAAAACGAGGTATTTAAATAATGTCCTTTCAACCAAGTATTAATATTATGCATGATATTGGAAAAATCCAATTATTTGAGAATTATGTTCCGAATATAAAACAATTAGATATTATGAATCGAATAATCAAAGATTTAGTTGAAACAGAGCAACATGCGCACTTACTAGTGGGACCATACGGAGCCGGAAAATCCTTAGTGGGTGCGATGACTACATCTTTACTCACACAGAATAAAATTAATAAAGCTATAAAACAATTCTTTCAAGATGTACATACGGTAAGTCCAGAATTAGAAATCAATTTACGCGAAAAATTAATAAAAAACAAAGTAAAATGGTTGCCTATAACGATTACGGGCAAAACGGGTGATTTTGAATCTATTATTTTAGAAAGTATTCAAAGGAAATGCGAAGAAAATGGCATTGTATTAAAATTTAAACATGATACTGCTTATATTTTAGAATTAATAGATATTTGGGAACAGAATTTTCCAGATGTTTATGTGAGTTTGAAAAAATATCTTCAAAAATCACAGTACACGATAGAGAAATTTAATGAACAATTAAATAATGATTCTGAGTCGGCGATTCTGTTATTTAAAGAAATCTATCCAGATATTGCTTTTGGAACAGCGTATCATAATCCACATAAAATCGCATTTTCAGAACAACTACATTATATTTTTAAACAGCTGGCGAAGAAAAAAACTGGCTTATTAATTGTATTTGATGAATTTGGAAGGTTCCTACAAACAGTTTCTAATACGCAAATTCATTTAACTATGCAGCATATACAGGATTTAGCTGAGATGGTTAATCGACAACAAAATGCATTCTTGTTAATGATTACACATACGGGATTACAGCAATATGTAAATGCTAATACGAGCTTAACTCAAGAGGAATTAGAACGTGTAGAGAAGCGTTTTTTTGAGCATCGATTAGACAGTGATTCGTCTGTTTTTTATCGATCTGCATATAAATTACTCAACAAACCGAAAGATTATGAGCCAGATATGTTTTTAGCAAGCGACTACGAACATTTGCATTATTTAATTATGAAATATAATCTTTTCCCAAATATGACAACCGAGGAAATAGGGGGGACTATCATTGAAGGATGTCAGCCCATTCATCCTTTAACAATACAACTATTACCAGGTGTATCGAATTTACTTGGGCAAAATGATCGAACTTTGTATATGTTTCTAAATGAATTTAAGGTAGACAATATGCAAGGGTCCTGGTATTATGCCGATAGATTATTTGAATATTTTTATCCAGACGATTCTATGATTCTAACCCTCGATTCCATGAAATTTTATCGATTAGCAATTAATTATAAAGTGTCGAAAATATCTCTACGTGTTGTTAAACTAGCGACGTTATTGAATTTATTAAATAATCGTTTTTCAATTACAACTGAGTTTTTACAATTTGCATTAGGCATCGATGGGGCTATAGCACATCAAGCGATTGAAGAGTTAGTGCATGTAAAACTATTTCGTTTAAATCCGTTTACTAAAGCATATGAGTTATATGAAGGCTCTTTAGTAGCATTTGAAGATGTGTATAGAGTGGTAGAAGAATCATCGGTTTTAACCGATGAAGAGCGAATTAAAGCAATTGAAGATCTTTTTGGAGAGAAGTATTACATTCCATTAGGTTATAACAATACAAAAAGTATGACTCGTTACATTGAAACGCGATTTATCTTTGGAGAGCAGCCGTTTGAAATTGATCAGTATGAAGATGGGATGCTTTTGTATGTAATAACACGAAGTAAAAATGAACTAGAGCAAGTAGAAAAAAGAATAAAGAATTACACCCATAATGATATCTTGTTCGGTGTAACTAACATTAATTTCGTAAAAATAAGTGAGCATATCAATCAATACTTAATATTGAATAAAATACTACAAATGCCAGAAATCTTACAAAAAGACGCAAATTTGAAAAAAGAAATTTCACTACGAATTGAAACAATTACATTTGTTGTTCAACAAATGTTGAAGCTGTTAAAGAAATTTAATAAAGAGGGCGTTCGTCATTATTTGGGAGGACAAGAAGTTTCTTTTAACAACGTGTATCAATTTGAATCATTCCTAGATAAATGGATGTTTGATCGTTTCCCTTTTACACCAGAAATCCGTAATGAAAGCTTTAATAAACGCTCTATTATGTCAATACAACGTAAATCAGCAGTAAGTATTTTAGAACAAATTCTACAACAAACGTTTGATGGTACATTTAATTTAACAGGAAACGGACGGATTATTTAATTTATGCAACAACTTTTAAAAATTTAAACTTTAACTTTGTTGAGTTAGACAAACAATCTGTCCATGAGCTTACAGAATTGCGAAAAAGACTTCTAGAACATTTAGAAGGTTCAAAGAGAAATTCTATTTATGGTTTATTTTCAATTGCTTTATTAAAACCATTCGGAATTCGTGCACCATTAGTACCTTTACTAGTCGTTGCACTACTTAAAGATAAGTGGCATCAGATGGCATTTTATTCGAATGATTTCAGTCTTACCGAAATGAATGCGGAGATGTTATATGAGATTCTTGAACAGTCAGCTGAATTTTATGAATATGAAATTTACTCATTAAATGAAGAGACTATGGAGATGCTTAAGTATTTGAATGAAATCTATTTAGATGGTGAAAATACGCTGCCTCCCAATATTTTATTTAAAGAATTAAATCAATGGTTATTAAAATTACCTCGATTCACACAAATTACAAATAAACAACCACCTGAAGTTTTAAAGGTTAAACAAATTATTCGCTCAAGCGAAATGGATCCATTAGTGGCGAGTAAAGAATTCATGAATTTTGCACTATCAATAGAGCAATATCATGAAATTAAAGAGTATTTAGAAGTTTTCGTAGAATCGTTCAAAAAGGATTTATTGAAAGAAACATTTGCGGTATTTGAAGTTCAAAATGTCGAACAAATACGAGTGAAGCATGCAGACACTATTCAAAAGTCACCACAATTAAAAGAGTTAGTTCAAATTTTAGAGCAGGAACAAAACTTTGATTCATTTATTGTTAATGTGGTGGGTGTTCAATTAGAAGATTGGTCTGATGTCACGTATGATTCATATTTTGCGACATTGACACAATTATTAACGATCGTGGATTCAGAAACGATTAGAGTAACCGAGGGCGAGCAGGTTATTTCTACTATTAAGGAAATGGACTTATCGGTGAAAGGGAATACAATTTATAATCAGTTACACCGAATAGTTACAGCTGGTGGTCGAACGATGAATCCGGAAGAAGTGAAATACATTTTATATCGTATTTTAAAAGAAGTGAAATAAATAAATGCAGCCATTCGATAATCGAATGGCTGCATTTGACTTTTTAAGAATATGAACAAATACAAGGAATCGTATCTTCTTTTTCGCTTAGATATACCTCTACGCCATCACGATCCATAAACTCACGATATTCACGTAAAGTAAAAGGTCCACCATTTCGCTTTAATATAGAAACGTCTTTATTAAACTTTTCACGGAAACGTTCTTCCATTGCTTCTTGCTCTATATATTGTTCTGGCCAAACTTTATAAAGTAAGGCGTAATGCCCTAGACCGCCACGTACACAACGACCAGCACAGTTGGCATGTGAGAAGCCAAGCCCATACATTCGTGGAAGATTGATCTTCCATTCATCACGAATGATTTTTTTTGCATCTAAATCTTCCTTAAACGTTTCAATCATAGGAAAACGTGTTGCAATAGGCTCTATCGGATTGTGTTCATAAAAATTTTGAAGATTAACTGCTCGATGTTGTTCATGTGGACCAATACCAAAGTATAGAATAGGTTCTAGGTTATGTATATCTCTAAGCTCTTCTAAGTAAATTAGAGTTTGACGTACTTTTAATTCTTCGGAACACTTGGCCATACGTGAATTTCCTAAAAAGCGTACATCGTAAAATACCTCTTCAGGTGTTCGACCATCTGTACGATAAGTAATATCAAGCCCAATATATTCGGCTACTTCCTCCATAAATCTATAATTATCGATATCTTCCCAAAGTGTATCGGTAAAAAATAAAACACAATTTTCTTTCCCATATTTTTGTACAATATAATATGCTACATAAGCGGATGCTGCACCACCACTGAACATTGCTATATGTACAGGTTTACGATTACTAATGGAATCAAGATTCCCTGCATTTAGAATACTAAGAGCGCTCGATTTATCATTGGTTTTTTTAGTTTTTGCTTTATTAATGTTCATTAAAAAGCCCTCCTATTCATTAGCAATTTAGATTATAAAATTTGCTATGTTTGTTAGTACCTCAGTTGCTTTTCCAGCATTAAAGTTGGGAGTTTTTCATTGGAGGATGAACTCCAATGAAAAACTTAAAATATGTTAACCTTTCTAATTCGTTGTGAATAATTAGGTCGATCAATTATAATACCATCTATTTTTAATTCAATAATCCAATTTAACAAAGTTGTCAGAATGCTTTTTACATCTTTTCGATAGGGCCTAGGATCGTCAATTAGAGTGTTGTGAAGCTTCGTCGTTAAGTCGCCAAAATATATCTCGTCTTCGAATGAACTAAGTAACCATCTATAACATTTTAAATTCATAAACGTTTCTCTTAATAAATCTTCGTCATAAGATTGGGTCCTAGTTAGGCCTAAGAGTTTTAAA
Source organism: Bacillus sp. T3 (assembly GCF_033449965.1). Lineage (NCBI taxonomy): Bacteria > Bacillati > Bacillota > Bacilli > Caryophanales > Bacillaceae > Bacillus > Bacillus sp. T3. The sequence goes on along the minus strand of NZ_CP137761.1, from coordinate 2,758,649 downwards.
TCACTGCTTCTCACATCGAATGAACTAGCACTTGATAAAAACTCTAAAACCCATAATTTTTTTAGAGAATCTTCTCTAAATAGATTCATATTTTCAAGATTCCATTCAGGTATAGGTTCAATATCTGTTAATTCTATTAACTGTTTGTCTAATTCGTTTATAATGCTAGTTGTCATTAGTTCTGAAATTTCAAAGAAGCTTAGGATTCTTAGGTAATCATCTTGTTCGAATGTACCACTTACGCCACTTTCGATATTTGGATTATCAGAAATGCCTAAACCTGATAAAGTCACATTTGAACTACCTATGAAAAATCTTTTTTTATCAAAAACAAAAACTTTGGAATGAAGACCTAGATTAAAATACATCTTCCAACCATTGTTTTTACAATAATTAAATAGGTCTAAATCAGTCGCTTTTGAAATTAAATCGATTTTCCTGAAGCGTACTAATAAGATTTTTTCGATATCGGTATTGATACATTGATCAATTCTCTTAAGAGCTTCGGTTTTGACAAATGCGGATACAATAATAAGCTGTCGCTTCATATTTAATAATTCCAGTTCAAGAAAAGGAAAAATATCTTTTGTATGAATAACTGAACTAGCCATATTTAGTATCTCAAGAACTGCTTTGCATATTTACCCCAGTCTTCACGTACTTCTTGAACTTGATCTCTACGTAATCCATCTGGGGTTTCATCTTCATATCTTGCCCATGCAGCCAATAATAATTTCAAGCCCATAGATGCTTTATCTAATCTAGATTTCAAATCTGTTACACTAGTTCCTTCTATAGTTTCATTAAGTACTTCTAATAAATTTTCGTAAGCAGGGTGGGACTTATTAATCATAACATTAATTGCTCCACCCTTAGTTCGTACTGTAAAGAATGCATTACCTTCAAATGCAAATTCAATAAAATTGAACTTTGAGTTATTCGTTACTGAACGTTCAGCAACTTTTTGAGCGCTTTCATCGTCAATACCAGTCTCAATCAACGTTTCTGTAATTTCTTCTTTTCTTTGTTGAGGTGGTTTCTTCTCATCTTCATCACTTTGACCAACATAGCCTTGTTCTTTACGGAAATTTGTAACTTCAGTAGCCTTTTTTTCCACTTTCTCATTTTTTGCTTGATTAATGGTAGCTTTACTGTCTTTGTTTTGTCCTTTAACAACTTTTCTTAAATTACTTAAGTGTCGATTAATATACTCGCAGATTTCAATTAAAGGAGCTCGTGGGTCGTCGTCTTCTTCTAATTCTGCTTTTATATCAAGTAAAGTACGACCTTTTTCTTGTTCTTTTTTTACATCATCTATCATTTTTAAAACATCAGATAAATTCCTCGCGGCTTGTTTATTATTAGATACGCCCATTAATTCATCTAAGGCTGGTGGAAATTCAACTTCGATTCCCCACCAACGTTCTCTAGGATCATAGTTGTTTACTAGAGTTATATCCATGTCAAGTTCTCGTTCAGCTCTAAGAATGGAGATACCAATATTACTACTAGCATGTTTACCGTAAGGTTTAGAACCTGCCGCAATTCCGTCACTTTCACGCGCTTCATCTTTGGCAGCTGAGAGTCTAACAAATACAGGATGGATTTCCTCATTCCAAGTAATATCAAAACACTTTTCATAACCAAATGGTTCGAACATTGGTACTTCATTATATGGGGCAGGGCAACTCGTTTTCTCCATTAAATATAAAGGATCGTTGGGTAATGAAAAGTGATGTGTAGCTTCATCACCGGGTCTACTTGTATTAAAAATGGTAAAATCTATTTTTATCCGCCCATCATTTAAAAATTTTCTGTACATTCTTCCAATTACTAGTTCAGAATGGTTTATTAGTGTTTGTCCTTTTGTCCACATAAATCTATCTAAATTAGACCAAACGACTAATGTTCCTGTTTTTTCAAAAATAACGCCTTCTTTTCTCCAAATAGAAGGAATTTCTTTTTTTGTTGGTGTTGGAATTTCAGCTGTTTTACTTTCTTTTACTTCTAAAATATCTAGATAAGTATGTAATGCGTTTTCTACACCATCTTGCCAACTCCATACATCAACACGTGTACATTGAGAAATTGAAGAGGCAGGAAGCCCCATACCAAACCTTCCAATACCAGTCCTTTTTGATCTTTCAAGTCTCGTACCATTTCCAAATTGTAAGCAAAGTTGTAATACATCAGCATCCATAGCATCACCATTGTCTAAGACAGCCAACTCTGTCAATCTAGGAAGGTTTTTCTGTTTAACTAACATATCCTGTTCTTTACACATTATCTGAACATAATTGGCATTTGCTTGAATGGAATTATCAATTAATTCTGCAACCGCATATGCTGTATTTTTATATCCGTTATCTCTCATTGCTTCGATAGCTAAGTGTGCTGGTACATAAGATTGATCTATACTTTGTGCATTATTCATTCCCATACATCCTCCCAATTTTCAAATGCTTCTGCGACCGATCTGAAGCCCGGTAAATCTTGGTCAATTACTGTTATAATTTCTGCATTTCTATTTCCACCGGCATTGATTCCACGAATAGCGCGACCTACCATTTGGCTATATAGTACCAGTGACATTGTTGGTCTCCCAATTATAGCTGCACTAGTCCGAGGTGCATCGAATCCAGTTGTTAAAACTCCATAATTACAAAGTACTTTTGGAGTAGAATCATCACTTTTAAAATCCTCGATAATATCTTTTCTTGTATTATTATCTGTTTCACCAGTAAGAGACCGGGAATGAATACCTTGCGATTCTAATATGAAGGAAATAGTATTAGAACTTTCAACAGATGGAGCAAACAAGATAATTCTCTTATGGTGTGATGTTAAACGAATAGCTTCATTAATGATGAGTAGATTACGTTTTTCATCTTCAGCTAACTTATTAAGTAAATATTTTGGATATTCTAGCACTCTTTTTAAATCTTCTTTTTCGGTTTCAGATAATACTGCTTTTTGGTTGTCATAAATCAATGGTTTAAAGTTAACATGTGCTAAATACCCAGCATCAATTAAATAATCTACTGGGCTGTCGTATCCATCTACTTCTAGCTTTACTTTTTTCTTGTGGAAAAAGCGTGATAACTTTAAGTCGGCATCCAGATTTCCAAAGCTACGACCTGGAGTGGCACTTAAACCAATTAGTTTTTTTGAATCCCCAATATCTAACAAAATATTCACTATATCATTGTAAACAGGTGCAACAGATTGGTGAGCTTCATCAAAGATAATGAGTGAAACTTTATTAGCTAACTCGGCCATAAACCTTCTTCCGATACTTCCTTTAGATTTACTTATTAATTTAGGTAGTCCGGCAACTAGTAGACCATCATCAAGTGTTTTTAATTGAATTTCAGAACTTCCCCAAAATCTAGTAACAGAAACTTCTCTATTCCCTAAAAAAGACCAAGCTTTTTCAAATTCAGAGGCTGCTTGTTCACATAATTCCTCGGTATTCGCTAACCAAATCACCATTTTTTTTTCATTCATACGAAGATAGTCAGATATGATATTCATCGTTGTTCTAGTTTTACCTGATCCAGTTGGCATGTGTAGTAATACTCTTTCATTTCCAGCTTTTAAGATGTTCATTACTTTTGTTGCAGCATCTCTTTGGTGCTTGAACAGTTGGTAATTTCCAGTGATTTCAGTATGAAAAGGTGTTTCTACTAATTGTTCGGGAAAAATTTTTTTATCTACATTAAATATAGAAAAAAGTAAATTCATACTCTCTGAGTTTTTTCTGAAATTTATATTTTTAACCTTTTTGTAGATATCGTATATTTCATCATGAGAGTTATATACACCTAAAATTTTTGCTAAAGCTTTAATTTCTTCTAGCCGTAATAAGTCTATTACTATATCTCTCAATCTTTTATCAGAAAGTATTTTTTCTTCTGAATGGAACTCTAAAATAATTTTTTTGAATTTGCTATTATAGTTACTTTCGTTGATTAAATTTAAAATTTTAACAGTTTGACTGCCTATAATTTCTTGTATAGTAATTTCATCAGCTCTATGTATTATTTCTTTAATAGAAAGCAAAAGCCTCCCTCCTTTATTGAGTATGCGATTTGAAATAATAGGAATTATATACTAATTATGTAATATTCTAATAAATTTCTTTAGTGATTCATTGGAGAGACAAACTTTTATTCGAAGAAAGAAGTTTAATGAATAATATAAAAGTTATAATGATCTATACTCATTTTTAAAATTAATGTTCTTAAATGACATGAGTTTACAACTTTTAGATATTTGAAATATTTGGATTTATTATCTCATATACAAATACAAATATGGAACAAATTTCTTATAAATAATCATCAAATTAAAGCTATTTCGTGAATTTATTTAATTGGTAGTTAGAGTAATAAATGTATGTTAATTTTGGTGATGGAGATATGGCTGGTCACGAGAAAGAGTAATTTATACAGATGGAAGTACACAAACGTCTGGAGGAGCATGTTATAGACCTTATGTTTACAGTTTTTTAGGACTGGGGGGATGCTGTTCAATGTAGGAAACTCTTGTATATCAACACTTAACTTGAGAACTAGTCTCGGAAGGGGACGCCGAAGAAATTGCAGAGGCAATTGAAAATGGAAAAATCCTCAATTCAAAATAAATTAGTTTAAACGATGGTTTTACTTTTTGATGAAATGATGAATTTGTGTTATTAGATGAACAAAAAAACGTAATTGAAAAAGTATGTATTGATGTTAGACTAAAAAACGGACACGGTAAATTGGACACTTTCGTTATAATAAATTACAAAGACTATTTTAGAGGAGTTTTGGGGTTAGTCCCCTGGTGGAGTAAAGCGTTACTACAGTGGGGTGCTGACCCCATTTTTCCATAGTAAACTGATATTATAAACTAATTCTGCCAAATGTGAGCTAATTGTTGACCTCTTTTTCCATATTCTTTATTACGGGTATAAATGTCAACACAAATATGTACACTTTCGCTTGTATAAGAACGTACAAAATTATTCGTTTTCCTTCGCAAAATGATTCTTTAAACGATATAACTCCCCTACGATTGTAACCACAGTCGCATGATGTAAAATTCGGTCTAAAATTGCGTTTGCTAACTTCGGCTCTTGAAAGATCTCATCCCAAGATTTAAAATTCACATTTGTGGTTAATACAGTACTTCGCTTTTCGTAACGCATATCAATCAGCTGGAAAAAGAGCTCGCATCTTCCGCGTCAATCGGTAAATAGCCAATTTCATCGATAATGAGAAGCTTGTACTTAGTATAATGTTTCAAACAAGCTTCTAAACGATTTTCCAAGCGTGCTCTCTTCAGATTTTGAATGAGGTCATGGCACTTGATAAAATACGTGCTTGTCCGTTTCTTTGCTGCGGCAATTCCTATAGAAGTGGCCAAGTGGGTTTTACCCTTATGGAAAACTTTTCATAAGGGTAAAACTCATACTGCCATAGGACTTGGCATTGAGGCTTGTTTAACTGGATATAAAGTGTTTTTTGCGACAGTGCCATCCCTCATTAATCAGTTAAAGGAGTACCGTTCTGAAAGAACTTTAAGATCATTTGAATTGAAATTTGAAAAGTATGATCTCGTTATTATAGATGAACTCGGATATATTTCCTTTGATAAAGAAGGGGCCGAGCTATTATTTACGCACTTGTCATTAAGAGCTGGTAGGAAATCGACCATAATCACTAGCAACCTACCTTTCGTTAAGTGGCAAGAGATATTCCATGATCCAGTTTTACTGCAGCATTAACAGACCGCCTAACACATAAATCCCATGTACTAAATATGAATGGTCCTTCTTTTAGAATGAAAGAAGCGCAAGAATGGATGAAATTAAGTGAGGAAGTAGTGGCTCAAAATTAAATTGCGAAATGGCTCACTTTTTAGTTGCGAAATACACAGGATAAGAAGCTACTACAAGATGAGGTAGAACAGAGCCTCGATGCTCTTCCCTTCGAGTTAAACAATAAAGAAGAACATAAATTAATGGAAGATGTACTTGGAATTATGAAGAGGTTGGAGATTATTTTTTACGATTAAGAGTTTGTTAATTGTTTTATGATAAATACATTGATTAATAGAGAGACAAACGATGGGAATATTTAATCGTTTGTCTTTTTTTCATTTTTAGACGCCTGGTAACTTGAGAAATAGGTGTCAGCGGTAACTGTGTACCGGATTTGAAGTTAATTGACATTTCACAATAATGTTGGTAATTTTCCTGTTTAATGGAAGGGGTATAAAATTGAGTATAGAAATCTATCTTAGCTATAGTAGTTTAACTGATGTTTATTATTAGGTTTTATAAAATGGTTTTGATGAACTTTCATATCAGGAGGTCTTATTGATGAAGGAAGTAATTTCACTCCCAGCTGCACAAACTCAAGATATTATCAAGAAATACCTGGTCCATGCTCATCCACATCCTAGAAAATATAAAGAAGCGAAATATATGGCCCTCCGTAAAGCTGGAGGTGTTATGGATTCACTTTATAGCGTAGAATGTGCATTTGTACTAAAACCGGAATCAATTGAATTAGAAAAGGATATCAGTTTTCTAAATGATAAATGGAAAGATCGTTTGCTTGGATATATTCATGAACGGAAGCGTACATTCGGATTTGGAGAAAAAGAGGAGTATAAATTTTACTTACTTAAAGTGGAGCACTTTCTTAATCATTTACCAAAACCTAAGGAGAAAAATTTTCTGTCTCATACGTACTATACTTTAAATGAATTAATGAATGGAAAAAAAGAGGTAAGTAGGGAAGCAGAAATAAAGAAAGCTAAAGGATAAATAGTGCCAGATAATTGCTTTAATAAATGGGGTATTAATGTGAAACATGATTTGCTAAGCAGAGGCGTATATGCAATCATCAATAAAAAACTAAATACGGTATACGTAGGGAAAACTGAGAGGAATTTCCTTATTCGTTGGATCGAACATTTAAATAGGATTTCCTATTATCAAGATGATCCGAAACGACTTCATCTGTATTTAAATAAAGGAACACGTTTTATCATATTGAAGAAAATGGACAGTCCTGAATACCAAAACGATGATTTTTATAGAATGGAAGATGAAGCACGTGAATTTTATATTAAAAAGGGATGGGACGTTCTATCTAATCATAAAATTCATCCAACCTATAAAACTGAAAACATCCAAAAGAATCAACTATTAGAACGATATAGAAAAGCAGTAAAACAGATGGCATATGTTTTAGCAGCAATAAATACAAATCATTCAAATGGATCCCTAATCCTTTTTAATATTTACAAAAAAGTAGATAAATATTTTCAAACCAATATAAATGGGCCAGAAGGAAAAAATCCATTGGGAAAATTAAACAAAGAAGAACTTGAGTTTGTTTTACTAGAATTATATCCAAGATTTTACCATAAGCAATTAGATTTACTTAGAAAAGAATATCAACATATTACAATTGCAGAAACACTATTTGATTTTGTAGATTAAAAGTGACTAGGTACACGGTGATGGTTATTGTTTATTGATTTTTTGTATGATGTTCAAAAGGGGACGGGGCGGGCTTGATCTGAAGCCAAAAGGTTAGACACGAATATTAGGTTACTGTCTGGGTATGAGTCCGATAATTAACCGTACTCATATCAGTTAATTTTGCCTTAATTCGTTTGTGATTATAGTAATGTATGTAAAGAGTTAATAGTACAAATAAGAGTACTATTTTACTATCGTTTTGCAATAATATTAAATGTTTTTATATTATTTGGTAGGGGTGGGTAAATATGTCAAGAATTAGACTGAGAAAAGGTCTTTTAACACTAATGGCGTTATTAGTTATATTGATGACCACAGGTTGTGTTAAAGTAAAATCTAATTTGAAGATTAATAAGGACGGTAGCAGTGATTTAACTTTAATTTATGCTTTAGATGAACAGATTGCTTCTTTCGGTGGCGATGTAAATTCAAGTCTTAATGAATTAAAAAAAGGTGCTGAAGAAAAAGGATTTAAAGCAAGTAATTATAAAGACGATGATTACTTGGGTGTTAAAGTTACAAAGCACTTTGAAGACTTTAAGGAAGTATCCTCAGATTTAACAGATGAACAACAATTATTCAAATTTAATGTTAATGAGAAAAAAGGATTTTTCAAAAATACTTATGCTGTAAAAAGTGAGTTTGATTTTACAGGAATGACTGAGCAAATCGATAGTGACAGCATGGATGCAGAAATTGCTTCATCCGTCATAAATCAGATGGATTTAAGTTTTACTTTAGTATTACCAGTAAAAGCAGGAGAAAATAATGCTTCAGAAGTTAAAAACGATGGGAAAACATTAGAATGGGTGTTTATTCCAAATGAAATAAATGATGTTGAGTTTGAATTTGAAAAAGTAAATACATTAAATATTGTTTTATTAGTTGCTGGACTTGTTGCAGTAGTGATAAGTTTGTTTTTTATTCTTAAGAGAAGAAAGAAAAATGTTTAATAGGAAGTATAAAGAATAGCCTCTCCTGATGGAGGTGCTCAAATCATCAAATCAAAGGGCTATGACAATCTGAAAAAAATAAATGAGGCGTTTCTTAAGAAAAGGTCTAATGAAAGAGGCTTCCCAAATCTTTGGGAAACCTCTTTTTAATTCCCTGAAGGGTGGGTTAAAACACTTTTGATGTGCCTTAAATCCCATATCATATTCACTCCATAATTTGTAATGCTACGGGATTAGTGGAGATAGTGTAAAATATTAGGGAAATAGGAGAGACGTCCCCATGGTTAAATTAGACATAACTTCACTTCAATTCAACAAACAGATGTATCCATTTCTGCGGTTAACTCATCGGAATTCAGAACTTGTTGGAATTTTTGTTTTAACTTCACATGTTATCCACCGTTTAAGAAACCGGTTTACAGAAGGGTTATATATAGTAAAATAACTATTATCTAAGTTTTTAAATAATATAAAAATGATACTTAATCTACAAAGTAGTAAATAAATGGTGATTTTGAAAGGGGACACATGATTTTGAACTCAACATACTTAGATTTACTTGTCCAAAAATATGATTGTGAAGAAAAAGTAATAACTGAAATTATTAATCTGGAAGCGATTCTTAATCTGCCAAAGGGAACAGAACATTTTGTCAGTGATTTACATGGGGAGTATCAAGCCTTTCAACATGTGTTAAGAAATGGTTCAGGGAATGTAAAAAAGAGAATCAGAGACTTGTTTCAAGATGTTTTATTTGAAAAAGAAATAAATGATTTTGCGACATTAGTTTATTATCCTGAAGAAAAATTAAAATTAATGAAAAGTCATTTTAGTAATAAACAAGAATTAAATCAATGGTATATAGTCATCATCGAGCGGATGATCAGGCTTATTTCTCATGCTTCCTTCAAATATACACGTTCGAAATTACGAAAAGCATTGCCGAGTCAATTTGTATATATAATAGAAGAACTGTTATACAAAACAAATGAATCTACAAATAAGGAACAGTATTACAAAGAAATTGTTGAGCAGATTATCTCCTTAGGTCAGGCTGATAAACTCATAACAGGGCTTGCGTATACCACTCAGAGGTTGGTTGTCGATCATCTCCATGTAGTGGGGGATATTTATGATCGTGGACCTGAACCTGATAAAATCATGGATACTCTGATCAATTATCATTCTGTTGATATTCAGTGGGGAAACCATGATGTACTATGGATAGGTGCTTTTGCAGGTTCAATGGTTTGTCTGGCTAATATCATTCGAATCAGCGCAAGATATGACAATCTGGATATTATTGAAGATGTATATGGAATCAATCTTAGACCTCTCTTAAATCTTGCGGAGAAATACTATCAGGACAATCCGGCTTTCAGACCTAAGGTACAATTCGATAAGAAACAATCTGATCATGAAACATTACAAATAACGAAAATTCATCAAGCCATTGCGATGATTCAGTTCAAACTCGAAATGCCTATAATCAAGAGACGCCCGTATTTTAATATGTCAGAAAGGCTATTGCTGGAGAAAATTGATTATGAAAAGAACGAGATAACGATTGATGGGAAAACCTACCCTCTAGAAAATACTTGCTTTACAACGGTAAATCCAGAGCAGCCTGATCAATTATTAGAAGAAGAAAGGCAGGTTATGGAAAGATTATTATTTTCAGTCCAGCATTCGGAAAAGTTGGCCAGACATATGTATTTCCTTATGAAGAAAGGGAGTCTTTATTTAAAATATAATGGGAACCTATTAATACATGGCTGTATTCCTTTAGATGAAAAAGGGAATATGGAAAAAATGGTGATTGAAAATAATACTTATTCAGGTCGTGAATTACTTGATGTTTTTGAACAGTATTTGCGGCATGCTTTTGCACACCCTGAAGCGACAGATGATCTTGCGACGGATATGGTCTGGTATTTATGGACAGGAGAATATTCATCACTTTTTGGAAAAAGAGAAATGACCACTTTTGAGAGGTACTTTATTAAGGAAAAGGCAACCCATAAAGAGAGAAAGAATCCATATTACTATTTACGTGAAAATGAAGAAATTTGCCGCAAGATCCTAACAGAATTTGGTCTGAATCCTGACCAGGGTCACATTATCAATGGGCATACACCAGTTAAAGAAATTGAGGGAGAAAATCCAATTAAAGCCAATGGTAAGATGATCGTGATAGATGGAGGCTTCTCCAAAGCTTATCAATCAACAACAGGCATAGCAGGATATACGTTACTATATAATTCCTACGGTATGCAGCTGGTCGCCCATAAGCTTTTTAATTCAAAAGAAGATGTCTTACTTAACGGGACTGACGTTTTATCCATTAAAAGGGTGGTAGATCAAGAGTTAAAGAGAAAAAAGGTTAGAGAAACGAATATTGGAGAGAAACTATTACAGGAAATCTCTATATTGAATAGTCTGAGAGAATATCGCTATATGAATTGATCCCAATTAGGGGAAGACACGAGCGAAGGAATATCTGTGTTTGTCCTATTCTGGAGAATCGGAATTCACCCAGTATTTGGAGCATATTTTCACAAGAGAGAAAAAAGAAAAAGGATATGATTGAGAAGATTAATTAAGGGAATTTAAAAAGCCTATAAAAATGGAGAAGAGGTGTTTCTTCTCTATTTTTTTTCATCATTTTGCTGTATTTTAAAAGGAGTTCTACATGTGGAAGATTTCAGGAGGTGGATATTTAATGGAACATGAATTAATGGAGCTAATTAAAAAATGTGACCTTGCAATAAAACAAGAAGATTTTGAGACATTGATGAATTATTATACTGATGATGCCATTTTAGTTGTTAAACCTGGAATGATTGCACGAGGCAAAGACGAAATCAAAAAAGCATTTATCGCGATTGCAAAATACTTTAATAATAGTGTTGTACCTACACAAGGGGAAATGATTATTTTAGAAACAGGAGATACTGCTTTAGTGTTATCCCAAACGCTCCTTGCTGCTGATAAAGAGGATTCGGAATATTCAATGGATAGAAGGGCAACATATGTCTTTAAGAAAAATCAAAAAGGCGAATGGCTTTGTGCAATTGATAACTCATATGGGACAGAATTAATCAATAAATAGGCTTAAATGAACTTTGACCATGTGGTAGTAATAAAAATATAACAATTGTTGTGGGAAATGAGAGTACAGGGTACTTTTCAGAATCTACCGGAGATAGAGATGATCCCAATTATCGATTCACCATTTTTTTGCAGAGAGGGGATTTAGATTTGACCGTTTCAATCCATAATGAAATCCAAGAACTATATCATAAATTAATTGAGGCATGGAATAAGCGTGATGCCGAGGGTATGGCGAATCTATATTCTGAACAGGGCGTACAAATTGGTTTTGATGGAAGTAAGCTAGTTGGAAAAGCGGAGATTTTGTCCCATGTTAAACCTATATTTGATAACCATCCTACCGCTCCTTTTGTAACGAAAGTTAAATCTATACGAGCGTTAGGTACTGAAGCGGCTTTATTACACGCGATTGCAGGGATGATTCCACCAGGAAAAACAGATATTGAACCTAATGTAAATGCTCACCAGACGCTAGTTGCAGTGAAAAAGGATTGTATTTGGCAAATTGAACTATTTCAAAATACGCCAGCTCAGTTTCATGGCAGACCCGAATTAGTTGAGCAAATGACAAAAGAGTTGAGGCAGTTGCTTTAAGCTGAATAGAGTTATAGGGTTACAATTTGGAGTTATCCTGATTGTAACCCCATTTATTAACTGTTTTTTCATGGATAACGGAAAGGCTTTTTGGGTTAAGGCAGGCGTTTGAAAAAAGAGTTGTTAAAGTCTTTTAATATCTTTTTCAGTTAATCCGGTCAATTCAACTATTTCAGAAATTGATTTTCCTTTTTTTAGCATGGTTTTTGCTACATTTTGGAGTCCAAGCTCAATTCCTTCTTGTTTTCCAAGTTCAATTCCTTCTTGTTTTCCAAGTTCGATACCTTCTTGCTTACCCAGTTCAATACCTTCTTCTTTTCCCATTCTGTGGTAGCCTTGATAATTATTCAGAAGGTCACGAAGTTCTTTTAAGCGTGATTCATACTCAGTGCGGTTTTTCTTCTTAATGCTTAAATTTTCCCATTCGATTAAGGCTTCTCTAATTTCTTCAATATTCATTGACCATTCCTCCAGTTCAGCCAACATTTCATCATCCAGTTTTTTCCTTTGGACATCGGCAGCTGAAAGCATCATCAGCCAAGGCAGTTCTTGATGGTTTTGCTCCTTAAGCTTCCTGCGGTATTTTTTCCATTGTAACATGAATTTACTTAAATCTATTAAATGAATTTCGAGCCTGTCCGACCACAAATAACCCTCTTGGTCTTCTCGAATATGAAATACAGTATGGAATCGCTCTGTTTCGCTTGAAAATAAGGGATAGTTTAAGATAGGGATAATAATAGTAGTGGGAAGTTCTGAATAAGAATCTCCTGGAGTTTAAACTTGAGGAAAACATCCGCGACCAGTAATAAAGAGTTCTTTCAGGCATGTTTTGTTGATTGATTAGTTGAATTTCAATGTTTATACGCTCTCCAAATGAGGTAAAAACTGTTACATCAAAAATGACTGTTTTTCCATCTGGACGGTCCTTTACATTTTCCGTATTCTCAAAATGTAGATCAGTAAACCGATTATCGCCTTTTCGGCCTAACAAATCATTTAAAAATGCAATGGTAATATGCTTCCGATTTTTCTGACCAAATAATTGTTTGAACATAAAGTCCAATTTTAAATCAAGGTATTCCTTTTCCATTAGGGATCTTCCTTTCGAGGATAGTTTGAAGTAAGAGTGGGGGAGTGTGGTAAGTAAAGAAATTTTCTCTTTAAAAATGATTCGACATTTATAACGATTTTTCCTTTTAGTTTTTAATAACATTATTAATCGTTTGGGTTGCGTAATTTGACTGATGAAGAAGACTGAATTCATCTAATGTAGAATTTGAAAAAGATAGATATCATGCCGAACAAAAAAGAAATTAATGCAAGCAATTATTACCCTAGAAAAGCTTATAATAGAGTGGGTGGTAAAAGGCAAGTGGGGTGAAAATTTTCTATAGTTGCTTTTACCACCGTGAAGAGGGCGTTGGCACGATTAAACATAAAAAGAGTAAACAATGCATTCAATTGAGATGAGGGATAGGAAGATGATTGTAATTGAAAATGATTGGTTGAAGGTGGAAATCAGTAAAAATGGAGCAGAAGTACGTAATGTGAAGAACAAGAAAAATAAGCTGAGCTATATGTGGAATGGGAATCCAGCCTATTGGGGACGTGTTTCTCCAGTTTTATTTCCAATTGTCGGGCAATTAAAGGATAATCTTTATCAGCTCGAGGGAAAGACCTACAAGTTGTCTCAACATGGCTTTTTACGTGATGTTGAATTTGAGGTAGATGAACTAAACACAACAGACGTTTCATTTCGCTTTAATTCTTTAGGACGTTTCCTTGATGTTTATCCGTATGATTTTGAAGCGATTATTTGTTACAGTCTTAATCACGATTCACTCACCGTAAATTGGAAAATAATTAATGCCAACGAGGAAGAGATGTATTTTTCGATTGGTGCTCATCCTGCATTTAGGATTCCGCTTTTAGAAAATGAGACCATTGAGGACTATAGTTTACTCCTTGTGCCTGCTGCGAATATTGATGTAATGGAATATGAATTAAAGGAAGGGCTAATTTACGAGAAAGGATCTGCGAATGAAATTACAAAGATTCCACTAACAGATTCGCTATTTGCGCATGATGCTCTTGTTTATAGTAATATAGATCAAATTACACTGGTATCTAAAAAGTCAGAGCATGGTGTAGAGGTAATGTTTGAAGAATTCCCTTTTGTTGGGATTTGGTCGAAATACATAGATGGCAAGATGGCTCCGTTTGTTTGTATTGAGCCATGGTACGGTATTGCAGACAAATATAATACATCTGGAAGTTTGAAGGAGAAATTTGGGATCAATAAACTTGAACCTGAAGAATCCTTCGTGGCTTCATATAAAATGAAGTTTAAATAAGTATTCATTTCAAAAGTGGTAAGGATCAACCTGGAATTGGAATGTGGATAGCGCTAATAATGAAGTAAGCAATGTTATTTTATCTAAATTAAGACTCTTATGGGAAGAAATAAAGTAAAAAAACCCATACAGTGTTCTATGTATTATAAGGTAAAATGGGAACAATGGGAACGGAAGTAATCATTGTTCCCACTATATTCAATATTCATCTATATATTCTGTTCATACCATACGACAAGCTCGTCGATTTCAGTGTTCATTTTTGCGCAATTTAGCAGTGATTTTTCTTTTTCTGGTAATGGAGAAAAATCCATATCCAACCCGATGTCTTCAAAATTGCCTTTTTGAATAATGTAACTAATAAGCTGGTATACCAGATGGGTATCTTTTTCTCTTATTTGTTCTACTAGAAAATGAATGTCCTCTCTCGGAATAATCAATAAATTACCTCCCTAAAAAAGTAGATAAATTTATTATATAAGATTTTTATGAAAGCGGATACATTTTTATTTGTAATTTTCTGAAAATTTGTTTTGGCATTAAGGCGACCCATTGGATTGTTAACAATAGACGTGGATTTCTTTGAAAAATACTAATCATACTATACTTAATTTCACACTATTTATGAATTCGGAGTTTAAATGGGAAATACCTTGCAATATACATGTTGGAATACAATATTGGTGTTTGGTGTTGTATACAATAAATATGGATTTTGATTATTTCGCGGAGTAATAGCATTTTTCATTCATGACAGAAAACAGGGGACAGTTCTTCTGTTTTCCTATTTTACCTAAATGGTAAATATCAGCTAAACAATAGAACCATCCCCTTGCTTATATTTATTTTGGAAGATTTAGTTGCCACGAAACACCAAACTTATCATTTAACCAGCCAAACTTCTTACTAAAACCATAGTCACCTAACGGCATAAGTGCTTGACCATCTATGAGGAGTTTCTCATAAAGAGTGTCAAGCTCCTCTTCAGTTTCACAAGTCACATAAAGAGAAAATGAGGGTGTAAAGGAAAACTGATGTTTTATATTACTGTCAATGCACATAAATTCTTGCCCTTTTAAGGAAAAAGTAGCCTGCATTACGGTTCCTTCATCCCCAGACTCATTCGCTCCATAACGAACAATACTGGTAATTTCTGAATCGTCAATAATTGATATGTAATGATTCATTGCTTCTTCTGCCTTACCATCTTGAAACATTAAGAATGGTGTAACCTTTTCCATAAATATCTACTCCTTAAAAGAAATATTAAGACTTCAAATATAAGAAACTAATCAGTTACCTGACAAGTATAGGTAACTTTACAGTCGTTCGTCAAATGTAAGAAGCTGATTTCTGTCGGGGAGAATACTTATCATCGTAGAGAATAAATACAGAATAGGAACTTAGGACTTTACCTTAGCGAATAGCTAAAATAAAAAATCTTCCGATGTGGAAGATTTTTTATTTTAGATTGGGGAATCCTTGCTGACGCAAAGCTTCATACACCAAAATTGCAGCTGTATTCGATAGATTCAGGGAGCGAACATGATCATTCATGGGTATTCTCAAAAAATGATCTTTATTTTGGTAAAGTAGATCCTTTGGCAAACCTGGTTGTTTCTTTACCAAACATAAAATAATGTTCCTTTGTTACATCACTGAAATCAAAGGACGAATGGGTTGTTTCACCAAAGGTCTCAATATAGTAAAACTCACCTTGATTTTTTGAAAAAAGTCATCCAAGGAGTCATAATACGTTATATTTACTGCGTCCCAAAAATCGATACCAGCTTGTTTTAACATTTCTGGATCTGTTGAAAAGCCAAGTGGTCGGATAAAATGCAAGGACGTATCCGTTGCGGCACAAGTTAGTGCAATATTTGCAGTATTAGACGGAATATCTGGTTGATATAGTACAACATGAATAGCCAAGAAAGGTCACCTCTATCTATTTTTACCCTTCCTATTATAGCAAAAGAATGGTGAGTTTAAGCATTTTTACTAACTGGGGCTTAATTTTTAAAAATCACTTTTTTGATCATATCTCATATGGTCAGCACTTGCAATTTAAACTTTTTATTAATAACAAAAAGAGATAAAGTAAGGAAAGAACATATCAAAAATAAAATTGAGGCGTAACAATATCATTGGAGAAAATGGTAGTATTACAGCGAAATTCATAGAAAAACTTTCATTAATAGAGGGAGGTAAAACTTGGATTACGATTCAAAGGAACTAGCGACTTTAAAGGTGAAACGGTGGCCTAAACACCACATAGCGGCTGGAAACCGTTATTCTGTTGGTCTTAAATCCGATGGCACAGTGACGGCTGTTGGTGATAATAAATATGGCCAATGTGATGTAAGCGGCTGGCGAGACATGGTGGCGGTAGCGACAGGTAATGTGCATATGGCGAAGAACACGGGTAATGCCCATACCATCGGTCTAAAAACGGACGGCACGGTTGTGGCTGTGGGTTGGAATAAGCAGGACCAATGCGAAGTAAGCGACTGGCGCGATATTGTAGCGGTTGCGGGTGGTTGGCGTCGTACCATCGGGCTAAAATCAGATGGCGCGGTGGTGGCAGTGGGTCGAAATACTGAAGGCCAATGCAATGTAAGCGGCTGGCGTGATATGGTGGCGGTAGGTGCGGGTGACTGGCATACCGTTGGACTTAAATCGGACGGCACGGTGACGATTGTGGGAAATAATCGGTATGGCCAATGCAATGTAAGTGGCTGGCGCGACATAGTGGCGGTAGGTGCGGGTTACCTTCATACCATCGGTCTTAAATCGGACGGGACGGTGGCGTCTGTGGGTCAGAATAAACATGGTCAATGCGAAGTAAACGGCTGGTTCGATATTGTGGCGGTAGCGGCGGGAAGTTATCATACCATCGGGCTTAAGGCGGACGGCACGGTGGTAGCATCGGGTTTGAATAAGCATGGCCAATGCGATGTAAACGGTTGGCGCGATATTGTGGCAATAGCTGCGGGTTGCGCTCATACTCTCGGCCTAAAATCGGACGGCACGGTGGTGGCTGTAGGGGATAATGAATATGGCCAATGCGATGTAAATGGCTGGCGTGGCATTCAAATTCCCAACAATTAATCTATTGTCTCAGATTACGGATGGGGGCGATTCTTGGCTACTTAAAGCTAAAGAATCGTCCCCAATTGTCATTTACATTAAGTAGTGTACGAGGATTAGAAATAACATTGAAATGGCAATGAACGTAAATGAAAAAGGGTAATTTCTTTTTGCGATTTGGTAAGATGTTGTTCCAGGAAGTAAACTGCTCATTGTAATGGATGCCCCACTAAAGGAGCTAGCCAGCATTCCAGTCGCAAATCCAACGAGCAGTGCACTGGCATAGATTGCTGGAGAGACTCCAATCGCCTCTGGTTTTAAAATTTGACCTACAAATATCATTGCTACAAATTGATGGACACCTAGCATGGATAGGCTCAGCACAATGACGATGATAGCAGGGATATAGAAGATGGCTGAATAATCCGTTCCTAAACCTGGTAAAAAACGTACTAATGATTGGCTTAATCCAAGTGCTTCAACGGTATGGAGGAATAAACCGGCCGTGATAATGACCGAAAATTGACCAAAAAAACTCGGAGTGATCTTAAAGATTTGCACACGGCATGCATTCCACCAATTGATCAACTTTTTTATACCAATACTCCAGAAAAAAGTGAAGGGCAGGACGCTAAATAAAATGGTTTCCATCATGCCAGCTCGAGAAAAATCGTTCTGAGACAAGTAAGAATGAAAAATAAACGCAGAATGGTAGAAATATCGTCAGTAAAGACAAATAATCTTGTTTTTCTAACTGTATTTGTTGGCTTAATTTATTTTGTTCACTGCGAAGTCGATCTTTTTTGGTAAAGAAAAAAGATAGCCAGAGTCCAATCGCTACAAGACAGAGATTGATTGAAAGCAAGGATAGCCAAGTCGTGCCAGATATATCGACAGCTAGGGCAATAGCTGCACCAATTGGTGAACACATCATCGCTAATCCAAAGGACCGAAACGAAAGTTGGGCATTAACCGTTTCGGCAGGTTCAGTTCCTTTATGGTAAAAAATAGATTTTGAAATTGGTAGAGCGGCCATATTAATGAAATTGGCTAATAGAAAAGAAGAGATATGACATACTTTAAAGGATGAAACCTTTTGATTTAAGACTCTGATCAATTTTTGAATCATTCCAATCTGGTCATCAACTGGCACAGAAATAAGTGGAATCATTCCGATGAACAAAATCAGTTTTAACATTAACGAAAAACCTTCAGTTATTTGACTCCATAACCCATGATAATAATAGGTAAGAAAAAGCGAGCTTACTAAAAAGCTAACGGATAGAACGAAATAAAACCGTGATACGCCAATTAGTGCACTTACGAGTAGAAGGATGGCTGTCGTATTTAAACATACTTCAATTAGCCGTGTTGTTGGGAATATTAAATTAAGTATGTAAAAAATAAAGGCTGTTATGAAAATTACACCCCGGATGAGAAATAATGGGTGAGCTCTTTCTTTCATTCAAAATCAACTCCACTCCACTTACATTGGTATACTTAAACCCCAATTTTCTATTTTGTTTCATAAGGCAGTATTTTTTTATTATAGCACTGCACGTTACCATATATTGTGAACTTGCTTTGGTTATGTAGATTCATTAATATCAAGCAAAGAATGCTGGTAAAACAATTACGAGAATTAGAAAAAGTAAATGTTGTAGGTTGTATAGTTTATCCAGTTGTTCCTCCTTAAGGAGAGTATTCTAATGGACTGGAACCTGAGTAGCTTGAATGGTCCTTGGATTAACCAGCGAGAGCAAAATAAGGGGAGATTTTTCCCTTAAATGCAGAATATGGCTCGTTACGGGGTAAATAAAGGGAGATTTTCCCCTTATGCAAAGCAAAATCAACTATTTTTTCTTTTTTCGAATCAATAGAGGGAATTTCTCCTTCTATTTAAGCTTTTTTTGATGAGATTTCAAAATTAAGTGGAATTTTTGCTTCTATTTTTTCGATGAAATTCACTAACAGATAAATACCGTCTATTGATCTGATAGGGTGCTTAACCTGTTCCCCCAACCGATAACATCGGACCCCATTGACCCCAGATGCAAGAATCCGCATCATTTTATCGACTTGTTGAGAAAGTACTTTTTTATCGTCTTGGCACTTAGTCTCAAATACTCCTCGACTTTTTTAAGATATCCCTTTCGAATCACTAACCGATGCACTTCCTTTTCGACAACGACAGAGAGGTATGATCCAGTTCATCCTCCAACCATCGGCCCAACACTTGCTGAACAATCGTAAATTGGTTGAAATCGTCTTTTGTGCGCTAATATGTGCGTGAAAGGTAGGGGGCCGGTTATAGGCAATAGTTCTCATTAAAAATCGATTCATAAATAGTATGATAGTGGTGAAAATTTAGAAATCCGAAATTTCCTTTTGTAAAGATATTTAAAGTTTTGTAGAGAGTGTGTGATATTTTCGTTAATCAGAACGAATTAATAAAGAGAAATGGTAATTTAGTAGTATATTTTAGTGCTTCCTTTATGTGAAAGGAGGAGAGATTTCATAGATTTGGAAGTACTATTTTATAAAGTTACTATATGAGAAAAAGAGGAGGAACACACTTGAAGAGGCTTAGAAAACAGCTTGTTGCTCTAACGACTTTGTTTGTTTTATTGATTAGTTTAGTTCTCCCCTATCGGGCATTGGCGTCTGAACCAATTACAGTTGGACAAGCCATTGCGAATAATACGGGGACAGCTACCGTTGTTGGGTATATTGTCGGTTATACAACAAGCGGCAGTAGTGGTAAAGCTACATATGATTTTGATGCTCCATTTGCAGCAGATACCAACTTTGCTATTGCCGATAGCCCAACGGAACGGGATGCAACGAAACTATTACCCGTTCAAATTCCTACTAGTTTTCGTTCAAACTATGGTTTATTAACGAATCCCTCAATCGTCGGTCAAAAGGTTTTTGTTACCCGGTTCACTTGAAGCTTATTTTTCCGTACCAGGTCTAAAATCGCCAACGGCCTTTTCATTTGATGGCACAACGCCACCTCCTGATGACGAACCTATTGATGGCGAACTAGGATTAAACATTCGCGACATTCAGGGTCAATCACATACTTCACCTTATAAAGATAAAAATGTAGTAGATGTACCAGGGGTAGTTACTTATGTTGTAGACAGTAGCAATTTTTACATCCAGGATCCAAACCCAGATGACAATTCTAATACCTCAGAAGGTCTTCTCGTTTACAAGCCATCACACGGTGTTGCCGTGGGGGATTGTGTAACCGTTTCGGGACTTGTCAAAGAGTGGGTACTAGATGGTTATGCCGAGAAGCTGCAAACGGATTTAGCGATGACAGAAATTAATGCTCAATCGGGAAAAATTACAAAGGTTTCTAGTGGCAACGAGCTTCCAACACCAATTATCATCGGTAAGGACGCGATACCACCAACATCCGACATTGATAACGATCAATTTGCAGCATTTGATCCAGCTGAAGATGGGATTGATTTTTATGAGAGCTTAGAAGGAATGCTTGTTTCCATCGAAAATCCTACTGTAACCGGACCACAAAAATATGGAGAAGTACCGGTCATTACAGGTCCTATTGCTGGAAAGGAATATACAAAAGAAGGAACACCTTTATTAACTAAGGAAAACCAAAATCCTGAGAAAATGCTTCTACAACTTGATGATCGAAGCTTTGTAACAAAAGCAGGAGACTCTTTTGCTGGAACCGTTACTGGAGTGGTGAGTTATTCGTTTAGTAATTTTAAAATCTTAACAAAAGCAGCTAATTTACCTCAATTAGTAGAAAAGGAAATAACGAATGAAGTCACGACGATTCAAAAAGAAGAAGATAAACTAACTATTGCCGGCTACAATATTGAAAACTTCGCCGCTTCCGATACCGTCAAACGCGATAAGCTAGCAAAATCAGTGGTTGATAACTTAGGTTCTCCTGATATTATTGGTCTTGTTGAGGTGCTTGACGAAAGTGGGGAAACGAACGACGGTGTTGTCAAGGCAGATGCAAACTATATGGCATTAAGTGAGGCAATTAAAGGGTTTGGTGGGCCGACCTATGCTTGGACAGAAATTGCTCCTGAGGATGGGAAGGATGGAGGAGTCCCAGGTGGAAACATCCGTGTCGGTTATCTATACAATCCGGATCGTGTGCAGTTAAACGAGGCACCAAAAGGAGATGCCACTACGGCAGTTGCCTATGAAAATGGCTCGCTTACTTTAAACCCAGGTCGGATTGACCCAACAAATGCTGCTTTCAACAGTAGCCGTAAGCCGTTAGCCGCGGAGTTTACGTTCCATGGTGAAGAAGTTGTTGTCATTAACAATCACTTTAACTCTAAAGGTGGAGATCAGCCTTTATTTGGAAAAAATCAACCGCCGACACTTGAAAGTGAAGCACAACGAGTACAAATTGCCCAAATCGTTAATAACTTTGTCTCTGACGTTAAAGAAAAGAACGAGGATGCCAATGTTGTCGTATTAGGAGACTTAAACGATTTTGAGTTTTCTGCACCACTAGCCGCATTAAAAGGTGATGACTTAACGAACCTAGTCGAAACGCTACCAGCTTCTGAAAGATACACTTACAACTATCAAGGAAATGCACAAGTATTGGATCATATTTTAGTATCCAACAATTTAGCTGGAGCAGCGAAACTGGATATCGTGAACTTTAACTCTCCATATATGGAAGAGCATGGACGCGCTAGTGACCATGATGCCCTTGTTGCGCAGTTAGATTTAGCCGTAGAAGAAGGGCCATTCACGATGTCACTCCTTCATGTAAACGATTCACATGCCTATGTAGAGCAATTCCCACGACTGATTTCGGCTGTGAACGAGTTACGTTCCCAAAAGGAAAATAGCTTGTTGCTACATGCTGGGGATGTGTTTTCAGGAACATTATACTTCAGACGATATCTCGGTCTAGCAGACTTGTATTTTATGAATCAATTAGGGTTTGATGCGATGACACTTGGAAACCATGAATTTGATAAGGATTCAGCAACGCTAGCGAATTTCATTAAGCAGGCTAAGTTCCCAATTGTGTCTTCCAACGTCAACATGACAAATGATTCTGAATTAGGGCCACTATTCAAAAACTCAGTCGGTGGAACGAATGAACAAGGAGAAATCTTCCCGGCTATTATAAAAGAAGTGGATGGAGAAGAGGTAGGGATTTTTGGCTTAACAACAGAAGATACATCATTCCTTGCGAATCCTGGAGATAATATTAAGTTTGAAGACTCAGTCCAAAAAGCTAATGAGACGGTAGCGTTGCTTGAAGCACAGGGTGTGGACAAAATTATTGCTTTATCCCACTTAGGCTATCAATCAGATTTGGATCTGGCAAAAGAGGTAAACGGAATTGATGTGATTGTTGGCGGGCATTCCCATACAAAACTAGATGCTCCTGTTGTGATAGAAAAAGCGGAGCCAACTTTAATCGTCCAAGCAAATGAGTATTTAAAATATCTTGGAGTACTTGACGTTACCTTTGATGAAAAAGGTGTGATTGCCGATTACGCTGGTGAGTTAAAGCCATTAAGTAATTACCCAGAGGATGCTGAAGCAAAAGCGAAGGTGGAGGAGTATAAAGCACCATTAACTGAACTACAAAAACAGGTAGTCGGAAGTACATCAGTTGCGTTAAATGGGGAACGTGGTGATGTTCGCAGCAAGGAAACCAATCTAGGGAACTTAATTGCGGACGGCATGGTCGCGAAAGCAAATGAGTTCATCCCTACGTATATTGCGATGCAAAACGGCGGTGGAATTCGTGCCTCGATTAATCAGGGGGATATCACGTTAGGAGAAGTGTTAACGGTACTACCTTTCGGCAACAACCTTGTTACGCTTGACCTAACTGGTGCAGAAATTCTTGCTGCCTTAGAGCACAGTGTGAGCACTCCTGGTGCAGGTGGATTCATGCAGGTTTCAGGATTGAAGTTCAAGTACGATCCGGCGAAACCAGTAGGTGATCGCGTCTGGGATGTCGAGGCTTTAACAGCTGACGGTTATGAAGAACTCAAACCTGATAAAACATATCGCATCGCGACGAATGCCTTCACAGCGGACGGTGGCGATGGTTACAGCATGTTTAAAACGGCGAAAGACCAAGGACGAATCACCGAGTTATACATTGTCGACTTTGAGGTGTTTACTTCCTATTTGGAAAAGTCCAACCCTGTTTCACCAGTGGTGGAAGGTAGAATTGTCCAACAAGTTGAGGACAGTGTTGCTCCAGATGCTCCTTCTGTAAATGAAGTGACCGACCAATCGACAAACGTAACTGGCAAGGCAGAAGCAGGTGCAACGGTTGAAGTGTCTATTGCTGGATCTGTAGTTGGAACTAGTACTGCATCAGAGGACGGTAGCTTTGATATCGAAATCGCAAAGCAAAAAGCTGGAACTGAGCTTACGGTTACAGCCACAGATGCTGCTGGCAATGTAAGTGACGGGACAGTCGTGATAGTTATCGATGTAACCGCACCAGAAGCACCAAAAGTCCATGATGTCATCCAAAATGATACCGTGGTGACAGGTACAACGGAAGCTGGTGCAAGTGTGAAGGTCATGATGGACAATGTAGAGCTAGGAACAGCTGTAGCCGATGTTAACGGGAAGTTTGAGGTATTGGTGTCAAAGCAAAAACATAAAAATGTATTAACCGTGTCGGCCACTGATGCGGCTGGAAATGTTAGTGAGGCAAGTATTGTTGAGGTATTAAAGAAAAACGAGAAGTAAGAGTGAAGGCAGGTTGCTGTTTTAGCAATCTGTCTTTTTTAGATTGTTTGATAAAAGTACTTAACCATGGTATAAGTGTAAAAGAAGCAGGGACATTCTGCTTTTTAATTTTGGGATAAGGGACTAGCTTGGTATCCCATTATGAGAGGATTGAAATTGAAGATGTTAGATAATTTTTGGCGTGATTTACCACGACCTTTTTTTATATTGGCACCAATGGAGGATGTGACGGATGTTGTTTTTCGTCATGTAGTAAGCGCAGCAGCCAGACCTGATGTGTTTTTTACAGAGTTTACAAACACAGAAAGCTATTGTCACCCAGAGGGGATCAAAAGTGTGCGAGGGCGTTTGACTTTTACGGAGGATGAACAACCCATTGTAGCCCATATATGGGGGGATAAGCCTGAATACTTTCGGCAAATGAGTATGGGTATGGCGAAACTAGGCTTTCGGGGTATCGATATCAATATGGGCTGTCCTGTACCCAATGTGGCACAGAATGGCAAGGGAAGCGGCCTTATTCTTCGTTCCAGGAAGTTGCAGCGAATATAATAGAAGCAGCAAAAGCAGGTGGTTTGCCTGTAAGTGTAAAGACAAGGCTTGGTTACAATGATGTTGACGAATGGCACGACTGGTTGACACACATATTGAAACAAGACATTGTAAATCTTTCCATTCATCTGCGGACAACAGAGGAATTGAGCCAAGTAGATGCTCATTGGGAGTTGATTCCAGAGATCAAGAAACTTCGTGACAAGGTGGCACCAGATACACTCCTGACAATTAATGGGGATATTCCTGACCGTCAAACTGGCTTGAAGCTTGCCTCTCAATATGGTGTTGATGGGGTTATGATCGGGCGAGGTATTTTTAAAAATCCATTTGCCTTTGAAATAGAGCAGAAAGATCATAGCAGTAAGGAATTGCTTGATCTCTTAAGGTTGCATCTGGATCTACATGATCAATACTCAAAATTAGAGCTGCGTCCGTTCAAAGCTCTTCACCGCTTTTTTAAGATATATGTCAAAGGATTTCGAGGAGCTAGTGAATTAAGAAATCAATTAATGAACACGAATTCAACAGATGAAGTGCGTGGGTTGCTCGATAGTTTTTCAATGAATCTTGAAAGAATGGGCGAATAGTAGAATTAAATAAAATTTTGAAAAAGGGATCTAGTATTTGTCGGAACTACAGTAATCGTGATTGCTGATGACAAAAAAATTTTTTTAATAAGAAAACTGATAAAAAGCA